>DATCXH010000276.1:0-2121 GCA_036565925.1 Vicinamibacterales bacterium | reverse complement strand
CACCGCGTCCGAGAGCCGGTGCGCCAGCGGCGCCGACGTGCTCCCACGCCAGAAGGACCAGTGCGCCGCTCGTCAAGGCGAACGGCGTTCCGTATTCCTTGCGAACGACCTTCATCCAGTCGAACTCGGTGCTGCGAAGTGTAGCGGAGAAGCCACGCAGCGACGGCACCCATCGCGGCACGCGCTGACAGTACTCCGCATAGGCCTCGCCGAATCGACCGTACAAATAGTGCTCCTCGGCCGCGACGATGCAGATGTAGGCGATGATGAAGAACGGCGGCACGATCAGATACATCGCCCAGCCGTTGTGCACGATCGCGAGCCCGAGAAACAGCAGCAGATTCGCGAAATAGAGCGGGTTGCGACTATGCGCGAACATGCCGGTGTCAACCAGCGAGTTGGCCCACACCTGACGGTTCTGTCCGCCCCGCGTGATGTAGACGAGCCCGATTACCAGCACGCGCAACGACTGACCGAGAAGCGCGACGAGGATGCCGATCGCATCGACGAGGTGATCGGTGCCCATCGAATCGCCGGCGAGTCTCGGACGAGTGCCGAACGCGACCGTCAGCAGGACGATCGGAAACAGCGCGTCGCGGACGCGGAAGATGACGTGACCGATTCGCGCGGCGGCCGATGGCGGCGCCGCGATGACTTCACTTGATAGCAATGATCCCGCAGAAGTTGTACCACTTGAAGAAGACGTCCACGTGCTGGAATCCGACATGACGGAGCAGCCGCTTGTTCTCCTCGAGGCGGTACGGAACAAGGACGTTCTCCAGCGCCTCGCGCTTCTGCGCGATTTCCAGATCGCTGTAGCCCTTGCGCCGTTTCATCTCGTAATAGTGGTTGATGAACAGCCGGTTGAACGTGGAATGCTCGCCGAGAATCTTCTCCACCAGCAGGAAGCAGCCGTTGTGGTTGAGGCCGCGGTAGACGCTCGAGACCACGGCCTCGCGATTGAGCGGCCGAACAAACTGCAGCGTGAGCGCCATCATCGCCACCGACGCGTTCTCGATGTGCAACCCGTCGTTCAGATCGTGATGCATGAGCCTGTACGACCAGGGAAACCGCATCGCAACGAGCTTCTGCTCGGCCTTGGCGAGCATGTCCTGCGACGAATCCAGCCCGACGAAGCGCACGTCGATCTCTGGACGCAGCATCGCGCCGACGGCCAGAAAGCTGTTGGCAGTCGAGCAGCCGAGGTCGTAGATCGTGGAACCGTCGACGGCAAAGTCCGCGGCCAGCTCGCCGATCATGCGCTGAATTTCAGCGTAGTACGGCACTGAACGGTCGAGCATGTCATCGAAGACCGCCGTCGTTTCTTTGCCGAATGTGAAGCCTTCATTGCGGATCCGCGTGTCGGCAAACAGCTGATCTTTATCGGACATGGGTTCAATTGTAGCGGAAGCGACTCAGCTTCAGATGAGAAGAGCTGGGCTACAAGGCCAGATCGTCAGCGGCATCCAGCGACTCATGGAACGCCGTCAGCACCGCGTGGGTAAGCACCGTGCTCAGCGCCCCAACGCCGAGGACAGTCGACGCGCTGACCGGCAGCACGATAAGAGCGATTAGCGTTACCACAGCGCAGCTTGCGAAGTGCACGGCGTCCGGCAGGAGGTCCGACCAGTACTGCCGGCGGCCGTGACGTGCGCGTTCGCGGATGGCGGCGCGGACGTGCGGGGACAACCGGGGCGCCACGAACACCTGTGCCAACCCGCGATCGAGCGCCTGCTGTTTCTTCGCAAACGTTGCGCATGCGGCGCATCCAGCCAGATGCACGCGGACCGCGTCCCGCACATAGGCCCGCGTGTCCCCCGCTGACCTTGGCGCAGTAAAGACCTCGAGGATCTCGTCCTGTACCTGCTCGCAGTCCATCGACCTACTCCATCATATCGGCCAGGGCGCGTCGCGCCCGATGCAACTGACTCTTCACGGTGCCTTCAGGGACGCCCATCATCGCCGCAACTTCTGTGACGCTTCGCTCCTCGAAATAGAACAACGTGATCACGTGGCGCTGTGCGTCGGGCAACTTCGCCAGCAACCGCTCCCAATCAATGGCTGGCGCTGACGATGCCGCGGAGGGTTCCGGTACATCGTCGAGCGGCGAAGTCTTCCGGT
>DATCXH010000632.1:0-2375 GCA_036565925.1 Vicinamibacterales bacterium | reverse complement strand
TCGAATGCCGTTTCTTTGCCGGAATGGGCGTGACGCATTGTGGCCACTGGCCACTGCACGCGCCGAATCGATCGGCATACTGCGCCCTTAAGTCATCTGGCCACATTGAGAGGTTTGACGCAATTCCTGTGCTCGAACGTCAGGGCCAACGGTGGAACCCGTTGCATAGAAAGAGGATCGAGCGTCGATGGGATCGTGACGCAGGGCGTGTGCGCCAATGTCGTTTCGACCGCTCGCAAGTGATTGATTCTAAAGCGGAGAGATGTCCGAGTGGTTGAAGGAGCACGCTTGGAAATTGATTCCGCTCGCGCGTGCTGACGCCCACCGAAACCCGCCAACGCACTCCCGATTGACGACTTCCCGCAACATCGATCTGCATCCACGTGTCCCCGTAAGCGACGGTGTTTGACGGGGGTTTCGGGGGCATGTGACACAGATACGATGAAGCGGCTGGCCTCCTTCGTGGGTGGTAGCTTCGGCTCCACGCTACGAAGACGCGCTCTGAGGCGCAAGAGAGGAGACCAGCCATGGAGTATGGTGCCATCGACCTGCATAAAAAAGAAAGCCAGGTGCGAATCCTGACGGAGAGCGGCGAGGTGATCGATCAGCGCATTCGCACGACGCGTGATCGATTGACCGCACTCTTCTGGGGGCGCCCTCACGCAAGGATTTTGATCGAAGCCTCGACCGAAAGTGAATGGGTGGCGCAACATCTCGAGACGATGGGCCACGAGGTTATCGTGGCGGATCCGAATTACGGCTTGATGTATGGGCATCGTAGCCGACGTGTGAAAACCGATCGTCGCGATGTCGCGGCCCTGGCCGAAGCGTGTCGCCATGGGATTTATCGATGCGCGCATCGTCGGTCGTCGCGCCAGCGGCTGGTGCAGTGGCACTTGAATGTTCGGCGCGAGCTGCTGGACGGGCGAACCCGACTGATCTCGGTGGTGCGTGCGATCACTCGCTCGCAGGGCTATCGGATTGCCGGTGGCGCGACGGACACGTTCTTGACCCGACTCGCCGCGTTGGATCTTCCGGTGTCGGTGAGTGAGAGCCTCGTGCCGGTGCGGTCGGTGATGGAGCTCCTCAATCACGAACTGGCGGACGCTGACCAACGCTTTGCGGCCCTCGTCGCCGAGGATCCGATCGTCAAGCGCCTGACCACCTGTCCGAGCGTTGGGCCCATCACGGCGACGGCGTTCGTCGCGGCGCTCGATAACGTGCATCGGTTTGCTGGCAGACGCGGTGCCGCCCAGGTGACGAGTTATCTCGGTCTCGTGCCTCGCGAGTACAGCTCCGGTGAGCAACAACAGCGCGGCCGTGTCATGCGCAGTGCGCATCCCTACGTTCGAGTGTTGTTGGTGCAAGCTGCCTGGCGCATCTGTCGATCCTCGGATGCTCGTGCGGCCGCACTGCGGACCTGGGCTCAGGCCATCGCGCGACGACGGGGCAAGAATATCGCCATCGTCGCATTGGCGCGCCGGCTGACTCGGATTCTGTACGCGATGTGGCGCGATGAAATCGAGTATCAGCCCGATCGAATTCGATCGGATCGTCGACACACGGCCGCAGCGAAGCCGGCGGCCTAGACATTGACCGACAGGTCGTCAAGCTGGAGGAGCGAGCGCGCGTCAGAAACTGGCTGCTTGTGAACGCCGTGACACAGACAGCGCCGCTCCTCCGTCGAATCGTTTCATGCGCCGGCGCCGAAGAGCGCCTTCAACACCGAGCGCGCATAAAAGGGTGAACCACCTCGCCTGGCGAGGGAGAGGCGCTTGACGATGTCCGGTCGTTGAACCCGTTCGCGCTCGTCCGCGTCACTGCCTGAACGACGGTGCGCGCTAACTGGGGGTGTGTCTGAAACCGATGTCGATCTCTCGAACTGGGTGGATAACTTGACAGGCCGCTTCATAAAAGTTCTGACACGAAACGTGGTTCGACTTACGGGCAACGGTGCTCGCGTGCGAGACGCGTGCTAGGCAAACGGTGCGGCGTTACTCAGGACGTCGCGGATGCTCATCGCGGATCTCCAGGTCTGCTCTCTATGGAGCATCGAGCTCCTTCAGCAACGCCTCCAGCCGGCGCTTGTGCGGCAACACAACATCCCGTGCCTGGCGGCGGAGTTCCCAGACGCCGGTCGCCACCCCGACGACGCACATTAAGCTCAGCCAAACGATCATGTATCCATCGTCGCTGAAGGACTTCTCGTTGAGCCGCGAGAGGGCGAGGAGGAGGGCTATCGGACAGATCCCCCCCATCAGCACAATGACCAGCATGAGTGTCCGGTGGAGTGTCGTCGCCTGGTAGTCGAGTTGCGCGATACTCCGGTTGAGTTGATCTCGAAGCGACTCGCCAAAGCTTTGCTCGCGCAGCGC
>DATCXH010000605.1:0-2468 GCA_036565925.1 Vicinamibacterales bacterium | reverse complement strand
GCCATGGCGCCGCACATGTATCTGCTGACCCGCACGCGCAGCGATTTCGACGCGCCGGTGCTCGACCTGGTGAGCGAAGAAGGACTCTACGACGCGCGCACCTGCCGAATCGTCGACCACGACACCGTGACGCATCAATTGCGCGTCATCGGAGAAACCTCCTTCGAGGTGGCCTTACGTTCGCCCGACGACGTGCATTACGAGATCCTGTTGCGGTCTCGGCTCGTATCTCCTTGAGGAGGTCACGCGCAACCTGTAGAGTAGGCGCACAGGCTGTGGCCGACTGAGCTGCGAAGCCGGCAACAGTTGGTGCAACCATGATTCACGTACTGTTGACTCTCGCATTGTCAGTTCAAACGTCGCCCATCGCCTTCAAGACCGTCGCGGCCGGCACCGACAGCCGCATCGAAGCGCCTCGCACCGCTGTGGTGCGCACTGCCGCTGAATGGGCTGCCCTGTGGAAAGAGCATGGAGGAAGCGGGGCACCTCAGGCGATTGACTTCAACGAGACCATGGTCATCGCCGTGTTCGCTGGGACGAAGCCCTCCGCCGGTCATTCGGTCGAGATCGCGCGCATCCAGGCGCGCGAGGGGGAAGTCGTGGTCACATATCTCGATCACGCACCTCGGCCCAGCGACATGGTCGCGCAGATGCTCACGCAACCATTCCACATCGTGAGTGCTGCCGCACGCGGCGGAAGGGTGACGTTCCTGCGCGCTGAAGCCAAGCGGTAACGCACGGCCGGATTACTCGTACCGTAACGCCGTCAGCGGATCAATACGGCTGGCGCGACGCGCGGGGAGCCAGACCGCGAAAAACGCCACCGCGCAGAGAATCATCGGCACACCGACAAACACCAGCGGGTCGCGTGCCGTCACACCGAAGAGAAACGCCGTGATCAATCGCGCGAGACCGAACGCGGCCGCCCATCCGAGCGCCAGCCCAGCGCCGGCGAGTACCATGCCTTGCCGCACGACCATCCCTCTCACTTGAGCGGCCTGCGCGCCCAACGCGAGGCGAATGCCGATCTCCTGGGTGCGCTGCTCTACGGAATACGCCATCAGTCCGTAGATGCCGATCGCTGCGAGCAACATCGCGCACGCGCCGAAGACGGTCATCACCCACATGTTGAAGCGTTGACGCGACACCGATAGCGTGACGATCTCGTCCATCGACTGCACGTCGGTCACCGGCAGACCGGTGGCCTGGCGCAGATGCTCCTGGATCGCCGTCACGATCGACTGTGGGGGCACCTGCGTGCGCACGATCCACGACATCGGCGTCAGGCTGATATTCAGCGCGTTGGCTGCGTCAGGGATCTGCGCCTGTGGTATCCACATCTGCGGTTGCGGTTCGGTGTCGAGGCCGTCGTTGCGGATGTCGGCGACGACGCCGACGACTTGGCGCTCGCCCTCGGCCTCGAACTCGCGCATCACGCCTTTGCCGATCACAAGACGATCCGCCATCGGGTCCGCGTTCGGCCAGTACTGCCGCGCCATCGCTTCATTGATGATGACCACGGGTGTCGAGGTGCTGGTGTCGCGGTCGGTGAATGATCGACCCCGTTTGACCGGGATTTCGAACACCTCGAAGTACCCGGGTGATACGGTCATCCAACCGCCACCGCCGTGGAAGGGTCCCTGGCTGTCGGCGGCGAGCGGCCGGCCGACAATGCGGAAGGGCAGTCCGTAGCCACCTTGCAGCGGCACACAGCAGGTTGCACTGGCGTTGACCACGCCAGGAATCGACCGGAGAGCCTCGACGCCGTTGCGCACGATTTGCTCGACGGCCTCGGCCTTTTCGTATTCCTTCCCCTTCAGCGACATCTTCAGGGTGAGCACGTTGTGTGTGTCGAAACCCGGATCGACGCGGCCGAGGGCAACGGCCGTGCGAATCAACAGCGCCGATCCGATCAGCAGCACCAGCGCGAGTGCGACTTCAACGACAACCAGCACGGAACGCACCTTGTTTTGCTTGAAACCCGTGCCCGATCGGCCCGAGCTCTCTTTGAGCGTCGTCGTGAGATCGGCTTTCGAGCCTTGCAGGGCGGGGATCAGGCCGAAGATGACACCTGTCAGCAGCGACACCACCAGCGTGAAGGCAACAACCGTCCAGTCGAGTCCAACAAAGGAGCCGTTCTCGCCGACGCGCGGAAGGCCGGCTGTGTTGATCGATAGCAGCGCGCGAATGCCTGCCCAACCAGCGAAGAGCCCGAGCACCCCACCTGCGAGCGAGAGCAGGACGCTTTCGGTCAGCAACTGGCGCAGAATGCGCGACCGCGATCCGCCAATCGCGGCGCGGATCGCGATCTCCCGGCGACGGCCGGTGGCGCGCACCAGCAGCAGGTTCGCCACGTTTGCGCACGCGATCAGCAAAACGAAGCTGACGGCCCCACCGTAGATCATCAGCGATTGACGCGCGCCTGGGCCAACGATCGCATCGCGGATCGCGCGCACGCCAAAGGAGCC
>DATCXH010000547.1:0-3354 GCA_036565925.1 Vicinamibacterales bacterium | reverse complement strand
AAGCGTACCATCGTCACCACATTCCCCGGCATCTGCACAGGCGATTGCCCAGCCACCGCCGTCCATGTCATCGGTCCTGCTCCATCGGAGGTCATCGTGCAAGGCGCCGCATCGCGCGAGAGAGTGAGTGACGAGTCGGGCGATGCCATCGCGATCGCCCCGGGCAAACGCGCCGACCTCAGAGAGATCGGCCTTGGTGGCGCCGTGCCAGGTGCGACCGCGGCGCCCGTTGGTCATCGTTACGTCGGCGTTGCGTTCGCGGCCTTTGCCTGCTGGCCGTGCTTGACCGCGATCGCGACGAGCGCTGAGATCACGGCTTGCAGAAACGCCCCGGATTCCAGCGCCGCTTGGCAGGCACTCGAGACGCCCATCGCCATGATGTTGGTACAGGCATCCGGCACTACTCCCGGTACGAGCTGCGTGAGTCCCACGAACACGATGGAGAGCACGAGCGCGAACGCTTGCTTGACCACCGAGGACTGCCGATCGAGCCACGGCCACGCGCGGTGGATCAAGTCACCGAGGAAGGTCACGATCGGGCCGAGGATGAGGCCGAGGATCGGGGAGTGGAGAATCAGCTTGAGCAACATCGAATGGGGATTAGTGGGTAATGAGGGGTGGGGCGGGAAGCCGGGCGTACACCTTGTCGGAAGTCGCCACGTGATGCTCAAAGACGCCCGTCCCGTTGCTGCTCTTGCCATCCTCGCTGGTGTTGCCGGCGATCACGGGTAGCTCGGCGTTCACGATGCTGTCGGTTGCGATCGCGACGTGGTGGGCGTGCCCGCTGGCGTTGACCGAGAACACGAGATCACCAGCGCGCGGCTCGGTGACGATGTAGCCCTTGTGTCGACAGTCGCTCAGCGCAACTTCACAGACCGCCGTGCGGATGATCGGCGGCTTCCCGCGATACGCGATAAAGAGCACGAGCGACACGAACGCCTGGCACCACGAATCGCCTTCCTCGTTGCCAGTGAACCAGAGAACGAAATGGACCCACAGTCCGTGGTTCTCGCCGCCGACTTCGCGCATGAAGCCGAAGCGCCGTGCGACAGCCACGATGCTATCAGCGATCACGGCAGATCTCCGCGAGTGCGACACTGCTGCGCGGCTGGGTGATCGGTGCAGAGCAGATCCAACACGCGCCGGAAGTCCGCGTGGATCGCTTGGATGTCGGACTTATGATCGGCGACGTTCTCTTTCGAGGACCATGCGCCGGTCAAGATCATGAGGAGCGCCGACCCGACGAGCGTGATGATTCCACCCACGGCGGCAGAACGGAGGTTGGCTTGAGTGCTGGTCATGGCTGAGGCGTTATGGTTTGTTCTGCGAGGTGGACGCGACGGGATTTCCCAGCAGTGCAGCGACCCGCTGGCGTGCGGCGATCTGCGCATCTCGGCGGGAGGCCATCGTGCGCAGCATGTCCTGCATAGCTTCGCCCGTTCGTGTACTGCGACGCGCGACCGCGTCCGCCACAGCGGGCGAAATGCGCGGCGCACCGATGCCGACCGCCTGCAATCCGCGCAGCCCCGCACGAACCGCCGCGTACTTGCTCGTCGGCGCGAGCGCGAGATCCCGCCACGCATTCGGCGACATCTGGCTTTCGGCGAGCTGCGCAGCCGTGGACGATTGCTGTGTGAGGAAGCGATTCGTCGCAGGGTATTGCGCCTCCTGCTCCATCTTCGCGACGAACTCGTTGTAGGCGCCCTCATTCGGAAAGAGCATCCGGAGCTTGCGCCCGGCGTCGGAGGTGCCGAGGAGTCGCTGCACGACGTTGACGCCCCTGGCAGCGTCCGGAACGTCCGGATTCGCGGCCATCGTGCGCAGCTTCGCGACAAAGGCGTTGATGGCGTTCGAGCGATACGCGTCCTGTTCGCCCTTGGACATCGCTGGAAGCGTGCGGGCGAGGTAATCCGCCGATGTGCTCGGGCTAAAGTGCGATGCTCCCGCCTCAGCCGCCTCCTTCAACTCACTGTTGCCGGCGTAGCTCCCGCGCGCCTCTGCGTACTGTGGCACCTCAGCGTCGATGCGATCCAACACCTCATTCAACTTCTGGCGATAGAGTCGCGCTTCGGCCTTGGATAGCGCGTTGGTCGAGCCATAGCCCGACTCGATGACCGCGTCGAGCCCCTTCTTCCATGCATCGAGCTGCTGGACGGTGGGGTTGGCGGACTTCGTCACGTTCGGAAGGAATCGGTCGAGCCCTTGGGCTTGAAGTTCCTTGAAGCGCTTGGGATCAATCCCCGCTGGCGCCTGTTGCGGTCCCTGTTCAAGTTCTATGAGTTGCTGGCCGCGCTTCCACGCTTTTGCGAACGTCGGATTTTTGAGGAGAACCTTGATCTGCTGAACGGTCTCCGGATCGTTGATCTCGCCGTGGGCATAGGCTGCCTCATAGAGGGGCTTGGCTTCTTGCGCCCGTCGCGCCGCCAACTGCTCGACCGGGAGCTCGATGTCCGTGGGGGCGTGACCCGTTCCGCTCGTCAACGCCTCTTCGACTCGCTGGCCGGCCCCGGCGCCGCGCGCGCGCAGGAAGTCGTCAAGAATTTGCCCCGCATTGGAGCCGGGGACGTTCCGAGCTTGCCGGGCGAGCGACAACGCGGGACGGCTGCCAAGATCCAACGCCGTCGTCGGGAGGTCTTGCGCGCCGCTGCGCGCGAGCGTCGACGCCGTACCGGTGGGATCAACGCCACCTTTCTCGAGCGCGCGGTGCAACATGGATTCAGCATGCTCGTCGGCCGTCACCGGACCACCGCCGACCGCACGCCCCGCCTCGGCGAGCAGCGGGGAATTCGGGAGTCCGCGCCGCGCGAGAGCGACACCGCCTCGAGCGGCGAGTGACGAAGCGCCGCCAATGACGGGAGCTAGGAGCGCGCCCTCTGCGCCACCTTTGAGGATGTTGGATGGAACGTCCTGCAGTCGGTTCGATGAGAGGCCAGCCGTCGCACCACCGTAAGCGGCGCCAGACTTTGCGAGTTGCCCGACGCGCGCCAATCGGCTGGCGGGCACCGCGTCTGCTGCGATGCCGGCGCCCCCCGTCGCGAGAATCGGCGCGACGGAGCCAATCCCTTCTGCGGCTGCGTTCGCGATCGGGTGTCGATTCCGAAACGCCTCAAGGGATTCGGTCTCTTCCTTGAGCGCTTCAGGAAAGTTGAATCCCTTGACGCCACCCATCGACTGCGGGAGGACCGTTCGCGTGAGCGCCGTCAGCTTGTCGCCGGCGCCGAGTGTCAATCCCTGATAGAGGGATGAGACAGCGCCACGCGCGAACTCGGACGGAGATTCATGATGTTCCGGCTTTGCCGCGCGTTGCTGCTCGGCCTGATACTGTGCGTAGAGCGAATCGCCAGCCGGCTTCGT
>DATCXH010000696.1:0-13096 GCA_036565925.1 Vicinamibacterales bacterium | reverse complement strand
GCAGGCCGCACCGGTGGCAGCTCCGGCCGCGACAATCGCGCCTGCGCCTCGCCCGGTCTTTCCCTCGGTAATCGAAGGCGCGACACCAGACGAACGCATCGCGTTTCTCACGCACTGGCACCCGATCATTCGCGAACGGATTCCGCATCGGACATCGGATCCGGCGAGGCAGGAAGCGCTTAACGCGCTCGCCGATCGTCTCAATCCCGCGAATTGGACCGATGCCGACGAGATCACCGCAGGTTTACAGCAGGCGGCAGAAGCGCTCGAGCGCCTCTCGCACGTATTCGCGAAGCGGCGACGACGCGGTCGCCGGAAGTCAAAAGAGCCACGTCCAGCCGATTCAGCCCCTTCTGAATCGTGACCGATTGGATTGTCTCAGTCATCACGTACCTGTCTACGCTCGGAGCATGGGGCGCGGTGCTGTTCATCGGCCTGTACATCGTCGTGTCGGTGACGATGGCACCGGCTTTCATCCTGACATTCGCGGCTGGCGCGGTCTGGGGATTGTGGAAAGGCTCGCTGCTGGTCTACCTCGGCGCCGTGCTCGGCGCATCGACGGTGTACTTCGTCGCCGGCAAGCTCGTTCGATCTCGTGTCATTGGCTGGCTCGATCGCGATCCGCGCGTGGCTGCGGTGCGCCGCGCCGTCGCTGACCAGGGCGTCTGGATCATGTTCCTGCTGCGGTTATCGCCATTGGTTCCGTTCGTTCAACTGAACTACGCGTTGGTGTTGAGCGGCGTCCGGTATCGTGACTATCTGATCGCGACCGTTGGCATGTGGCCGACGATTGTCATGTACGTCTATTACGGGAAGGTCGTTGGCGATGTCGCCGCTCTCGCCGCGGGTGTCGCGCCGGAGCGCGGACCGGAATACTACGTCTTGCTGGCCGTTGGACTCGTCGCCACGATTGTCGCGACGACGATGGTCACACGCGCGGCGAAGAAGGCGATGACGGTATAGCGAAGCGTCGTTCGATCGCGTTGACTTTGTTGAGGCGCCGCTGATGGCGCTCCTCGCCGGAGAACCTGGCCGCGAGAAACGATTGCGAGATCTCGAGCGCGAGTGCGCCGCCGATCACACGCGCGCCGAGGCACAGCACGTTCATGTCGTCGTGTTCGACTGCTTGATGCGCCGTGTACGTATCGTGGCACACGGCCGCCCGAATGCCCGGGAATTTGCTCGCAGCAATTGAGACCCCCGCCCCGCTGCCGCAGACAATGATGCCGCGCTCGGCCTGCCCGTCGTGCAGTGCCAGAGCGACGGATTCAGCGGAGTCGGGGTAGTCAACGGGAGCCGTCGAATGCGTCCCGAGATCGAGCACGTCATGGCCCTGTTGAGCCAGTTTTGCGGCCAATTCCTGCTTCAGCAGGTACCCTGCGTGATCAGCGGCGAGGGCGATTCGCATAGGTATAATCTATCGCATGCGCACTACTGTGACGTTTCTGGCCGCGGGGCTTTTTGGCGTGTTCATGGCTGTGTCCTCGCCGTTGCCCGTCGCGCATGCGCAAGCGCCGGCTCCGGCTCCGACTCCGGCCGCTGGCCAGGCGCAGGGGCAGGGCCAACCCACCTTCCGCGTCAGCGTCGATCTCGTCACCACCGACGTCATCGTTCGCGATCAGAAAAACGATCAGTTCGTCGCCGACATCAAGGCCGATGAGTTCGAGGTCTACGAGGACGGCGTCAAGCAACAGCTCGCGTCGCTCGTGCTCACTCACGGTGGACGCGTCTACAACGTGCAGGCTCCGCCACCACCGCCTGTGCAGGAAGGCATCATCCTGCCGCGCAGCCGGCCGACCAACGATGCGGCGGGCCGCGTGTTTCTGCTCTTCATCGACGACCTGCATCTCGATTTCCGCAGCACGCCGCGTGCGCGCGATCTGATTAAGCGGATGATGCGGCTGCTGATTCACGACGGCGACATGTTCGGCATCGTCAGTACGGGTACCTCGTCCATCTCCGAGCAGCTCACCTACGATCGTCAGGTCCTCGAATCCGCAATTTCACGCGTGACCGGAGGCGGATTGCGCGCCAAGGAAATTATCGAGGGCATGCAGGGCTCGCAGGGGCCGACCGAACTTCGCCATCGTGCGCACGTCGCGTTCTCCACGGCGTACGATCTGATGCGCAATCTCGAGAAGCTGCAGAATCGGCGCAAAGCCGTCATCTACTTGAGCAGCGGTTACGACTTCAATCCGTTCGAGAACTCGCGACTCGAGGAGCAGGCGAGACGCATGCACCTCGGTGGTACCGATGAGAACGGCAACACTACCAACGGCGTCGATCAGCTCCTGACGGATCCGTTCTATCGCACGCAGCAGAGCAGCCAGTTGCTGGCCGAGGCCGACCTCGTTCGTGAGCTTGCCGAGCTGACGCGCGCCGCCAATCGCGCCAACGCGACGATCTACACGATCGACCCGCGTGGTCTCATCGCCGGTCAGGACCTCGATGACGAGGTGCCGACGCAGGAGTGGAACGCGTACGTGCGCGATACGCAGGACAGCCTGCGCGTGCTCGCGGAGGAAACCGGTGGCATCGCGGTCGTCAATCAGAACGACTTCGACAAAGCGCTGAAGCGCATCGACGCCGAGACGAGCGACTACTACGTGCTTGGCTACTACTCGTCCAATCCCGATCCGCTTCGCCGCATCCGGAAGATCGAGGTCAAGACCACACGGCCGGGACTGAACGTGTACGGGCGCACCGAGTACGCCCTGCGTCTGCCGCCGCCCGCGTCAACACGATAGGTGTAGGCACTACATCACGCAGGCCGTGTCATCGCGGGAAGACGCGGCCGCACCGTCTCGAACACCGTCATCACTTCCGACACAGCTCGAGGCAGGCGGGCCATCTTTGGATAGAGCCAGCCTGTCTGACGTTCCAGTTGTACGCCGCTGATCCGGCTGCAGAACAGCTGCTTGCTTTTCACGTCTGCGGCCGCCGCCTGCCACGGGATGATGCTGATCCCCAGGCCGTTGCGGACCATCGCCTTGATGATCTCGACGTTCTCCGTCTCCATGATGATGTCGGGCGCAATACGCTCGCGGGAAAAGAAGCTCTCCACAGTGCGGCGCGTGATCGAGCCCGTCTCGAAGAGCACGAACGGTTGACGATCGAGATCGGTCGGCGCGATGTGTTTCTTCTTCGCGAGGGGATGCGTCGGGTAGGTGATGAGCAGCAGCTCCTCGCGCAGCACCGGGACTGACACCAGGTCCACCGCTTCGATTGGGAGCGTCAGCAGACCTAAGTCGCCGCCGCCGGCTCGCAGCATTGCGATTGACCGCTCGGCGCTGCCGACGGTGACCTTCATGTCGAGATGCGGATGAACCCGGCGCATTTCTGCGAGCAGTGTCGGAAAAACGTAGAGACAGACGGTCATACCTCCGACGAGGCGGATAGTGCCTTTGAGAGATTCTCGCTCATCGCTGATGGTCGCGACGGTGTCGTGCAGGTCCTGAAACACCCGATGACTTAGCTGCAAAAGCGATTCGCCGGCCGGAGTGATGCGGATGCGTCGCCCGATCCGATGGAAGACCGGCTCTCCGAGTTCGTCCTCGAGGAGCAGGATTTGGCGACTGATGGCCGATTGCGAGACGTGCAGCTTTTCGCCCGCGGCGGTGAAAGAGCCGCTGTCGGCGATCGCGCGAATGATCTCGAGCTGCCTGAGGTCCATGCGGTCAGCATACATTCCCGAGTCGCATGGATTCAACGGTACCGATACGGCGGAGCGATACCAGAGCGGCTGGTCCTTGGGCCTTGGTGCTTGGTCCGTCCTGGGTCCGTGGTCCTTTGTCCGCAGGCGCTTAACGACCGCGGGCGCGTTTGGCTGGCGCGGGCAGCGCTTCGCGGGTTCGCTCGATCGCCTGCTCCAGATAGCTTTCATCCATCTCGATGCCAATGAAGCTCACGCCCAACTCGGCGCACGCGACGGCAGTCGAGCCGAGGCCCAGGAACGGGTCGGCGACGAGACGCGCACGTTCGAGCCCATGCAGGCGCAGGCACATCTCCGGAAGCTTCGGTGGGAACGTCGCGGGATGCGGCCGATCCTTTTCGCGACTCTGGATGGTCTCGTAGGGGATGAACCAGGTGTTGCCACGACACCGAACGCCTGATGCGGCCGTTCGCCATCGCCCGATGTTCGATTGATCCTGATAACGGACGCCGATCGCCTGTCGATCGATCGGAGTTTCGCCGGACGCGGAGAAGTGGAACACGAACTCGTGGCAGTCGTGCACGAAGCGACGGCTGTTGATCGGCTTGTAGTGACCGACCGCGAGGTCGTCGTCGAGATTCGCGCGAGCACCGGCAAGCGCTTTCTCAATCGCGATCGACTTGATCCAGTGAATCGTGTTCTGCAGGTGCAGATATGGCCTGACTGCCTGCGCGATCTCCATCGCGGTCCACGGATCCGTGGGTTTGGCACCGACATTCAAGAACAAAGAGCCCTCGGGCGAGAGAACTCTGGCGACGTGCTGAATCCACTCGGCCGTCCACTTGAGATAGTCGCCGCGCGGCATGGTGTCGTCGTAGCTGCGATACCTGATGCCGAGGTTGTAGGGCGGTGACGTGACGATTACGTCTACGGATTTCTCGGGCAGCTGACTCAGTACATCGAGACAGTCTCCGAGATGAAATCGAAAGGACGCGCGATTGGATTTGAGTGTGGTGTGGGGAACGGCGGATCGAGGCACCACGGCGATTGTAACCGCGCGTGGCGCGCGCGTGATGCGCTGGAGCGCTGACTCAGGACGCTCTCGATTCCGCCACCGCGCCCGCGTGCGCAACGGTGAGGTGCTCTGGGATAGTGTGGTTACGCCGATGCCCGTGGAGCTCGCACTGCGTACCTTTCTCTTCCACGTAAGAGACTTCTCGACTTGTCGCCAACTCGCGATAGCGGCCGATCACGCATCCACACGAGAGAGTTCGAAACCCTAGGAGTCGTACCAGGCTCATGGCCGTTTCCTCTGGAGCCGATTAATAGCAATCTGTGTACCGAGATAGTCGAGCTCGAAAAACCGCGGCGTCTTGCAAGGTCCAACGAAAACATCGCGCGATCCGAACATGCCGGCGTCCTGATCAGGACACGGCGTGTGTCGTCACGGAGCACACCGCGGGCGCCAGGTGCCAGCACTTGGATCGCATTCAATGGATTGGACGCCCACGTACGAGCTTCGTCAGTCACAGCCCTCGGCCGACACGGTTCCGCACGCTCGATGCACGGATTCGTCGTTGCTGCAGCCGCGACACCTCGTGACCGAGCGAAACGATTACGTTTTTGCCGCCGGGTGTTCTGATCTGATCGCTCTATAGCTTTCCAGTTCGACGGCTCTCTGGCGAGCAGCGGCGCCGCGCGCGCGGACCAGGCGGACGAGAAACGCGACGTGAAGCAGTGCCAACGCGACCAGCTGCACGCGGGTAGGCGAGGGCACCAGGCCAGGAATCAGATTGACGACGGTGGCGCAGATGAAGACCACGGTGAACAGCGGATCGATGCCGCCGCCAGGCAGGGCCGGTCCGACTTTCATGGCCGTCGTCTCCCAGCAAGGGCCGTCTTCACGCGATTCGTAATAGACCTGCACGTATCTGCCGATACGTTCGACGCCGACGTGCAGCGCGTGAATCGCTTCGAATCCGGCAACGAGAACGGCGAGCGAGAAGAGCGAGGCGAGCGGAACGTCACTGACAAAAAGTAGCTGGCACGCGAGGGCAGCCCAGCCAAGAAGTGTCACTGGTAGAAGCACGATGCGGGTCGTGCCGCGGCTCGAAATCGTCTGTCTGAGTATGGTGAACTCGGATTCGGGGAGGGTCATCGAGTATGGCACCTTTCTTGGAACGGCCGAGAACGTCAACGGTCGGAATCCCGGGCGTCGTCAAAACCCTTGCGAACTGAGAATTGTTTGCTAGAATGCCGATACCTCTTTCTAACCATCGTCTTTCCAACGAGTTGCTGCGCCCGATGTCCAAGCGGCCGATCCTGATCCCACGAGCCCTGTGCCTTCTGGCTACGATTCTTGTACTTGGCCTGCCATCCGACACCATGGCCGGCCAGACTCGGTCGTCTGGCACAACCACGAAGAAACTCACCCTGAAGAAGACCCCGGCATCGTCCCGGTCGTCTTCGACGTCCACCGCCCGGAAGCGGAGGGCGGCTGCGCGCGCCGCGTCCGCCGCCCGCGCGGTACGCGACGCTCAGGAACCGCGGTTCAAGCTCGACGAGACCGGAGCGTTGGTGCCTGATGTGCGGGCCGAGGCCGCCATTATCTACGACTCGGCAACTGGGCACGTGCTCTGGGAATCGAACTCGAATAATCAGCGGTCGATCGCCAGCATCACCAAGGTCATGACCGCGGTGGTCTTTCTCGAAAATTCTCCGAATCTCTCAGACCAGATCGTCGTCGATCGCGCTGATGTCCGTGCCGCCTCGACCACATATCTTCGCGCTGGCTACACCGTAACGAAGGGTGATCTGCTGCATTTGACGCTCATCGCGTCAGACAATGCCGCCGCTCGCGCGCTGGCTCGCGTCTCCCCGTACGGTCCGGTTGCGTTCATCGACCGGATGAACGACAAGGCGAAGGAACTCGGTCTCACAAATACGCATTACGAAGATCCATCAGGCCTTCTCGCGGCAAACGTGTCATCCGCGTACGACATGGCCAAGCTCATCACCTATGTGTCGGGTGACGAGCGCATTGCCAGCGTAATGCGCAAGCAGCACTATCAGGTCGCCGCCGGGCGTCGAGTGATCAATATCCACTCGACCAACCAACTGGTGATGCGCGGAGATGTCGATGTGCAGGCGGGAAAGACCGGCTTCATTCGCAATGCCGGCTACTGCCTGGCGACGCTGCTGCGCTTGCCGCAGGGACCGCAGATTGCGGTCGTCGTGCTCGGTGCGAAGTCAAACGCCGGACGGTTCTGGGAAACCCGTCACCTGTTCAACTGGTTCTCGACGAAGGCTCAGGATCTGCTGGGAGTCGCGCCGGTTGAAGCGTCGGAATTGAAGCCCGCCACCGCGAACTAACGCGAATTACGAGGTATATCCGCGCTGCATTGCCGCTGCATCGAGCGGCAGTGTGGCGACGCTGTCAACGACCGGCATCACCGGCCTGGTCGCGCGACGGCCGTCGTACGCCTTCAGATACCGCTGACAGACATCGCACGCGTAGACGCGATACTTCCCGTCGGTCGTCGCAAACGACGTGATCCGCGACCGATCGCTATTGCGGCAATACGGACAGGTCAGCGACTCGAACTTCCATCGCAACGAGCATCGTCCGCAAATCAGGTGGCGTTCCGCTGACGGGGTGATAACCGCGAAATCGGGCTCGCCTCCGCAGAGCGCGCAATGCGTGTGCGTCCAGTTCGCCAGCTCAGGACGCTGCTGAAGAACCTCCGCGCATCGAGAGAGAAACGGACGCATCGCGAGCGCGATCACCTGACCGAGTGCGCTGTCGTCACCGAGATCGCCGCCGGGCGCTGTCGCGACACCAGCCACCGCGAGCTGACGCTCCGCGGCGGCTCGGTACCAACTGCCGACGGTGGCCAGCAGTTGCATGTCGCGGCCCATCGACTGCGCCTTGTCGTAATCCGCTTGTTCGAGCGCGCCGAATCGGCGAAGAACATCTGCCGTCTGCCGAACCGTCAGGCGAAGGTCACTGAGATCGAGTGGGATGTCTTCGAATCGGAGGAGGGGACGCGCTTCAATCTGATGTCGCCGAAGCGTGTCCGGCGAGAGATCGAGCATCGGAAGTGGCACGCGACCTTGGATGCGTCGCTGTAGCGCGAGCAGTTCAAGGTGCATGTCAACAGCCGTCGCGAGTTCCGGATGCTGCGCGCGAAGCGCCTGGAGTTCCAAGACTTCACGCGACTCCGATCGCGGACGTAATGGCTGTCGAGCGGCCGAATCGGTCACCGTGAGATCATAGCAGCAGTGCGGATTCTGATGATTGGCTCCGAGGCGCTACCGTTCGCAAAAACGGGTGGCCTCGCAGATGTTCTCGGAGCCCTCCCAAAAGCGCTGATTCGTCTCGGACACACGGTCGATCTCATCATCCCGCGATACCGAGGCATCAATGCAGGGCAACCATCTTCCTCGATTCGCGTCGCACTCGGCGGACAAGTCGATGATGCGGAGATATCGACGCTCGAGAGTGACGGCTTACGCACAATCTTCGTTGGACACAACACTTATTTCGATCGGGAATATCTCTATGGCGTCGCGGACCGCGATTATCCGGACAATCCGGAGCGCTTCGCGTTCTTCTGTCAAGCGGCTCTCAATTGGGCGGCCACGATAAATCGTGGCTACGACGTCGTGCACGCGCACGACTGGCAGACAGGGCTCGTGCCGGTGTTGCTGCGCCGCGCGGAGGCGACGCAGACTACTCGTCGTACGCCTGCGGTGTTCACGATTCACAACCTCGCCTATCAAGGCGTCTTCGATGCCAGTTGGTTGCCGCGTCTCGGTCTCGGATGGGAACTGATGCGCGTGGACGCGATGGAGTACTGGGGCCGGATCAGCTATCTGAAGGCCGGCATCACCTTTAGTGAGTTCGTGACGACGGTCAGCCCCACGTACGCGCTCGAGATTCAGACCCCGGAACTGGGGTTCGGCTTCGACGGCATCCTGCGTCAGAAATCCGCGGCGCTGGTCGGGATTCTCAACGGAATCGATTACGATCAGTGGGATCCGGACAGTGATTTGAACCTTCCGGAGCCGTACAATGCGTCAAAGCTGAAGGGGAAGGGCGCAGCGAAACGGAAGCTGCTCGAACACTACGGGCTTCCGGCTACGGCCAAGGATCGGAGCCGTCCGCTGATCGGCATGATTTCGCGAATGGTCGATCAAAAAGGGCTCGACCTCCTCGCGGCTCTGGCGGAAGAGTTGCCCAAGCTTGGCGCCGGGGTTGTCGTGCTTGGGACCGGTGACCGGCGCTACGAGGACCTGTGGCGGGACCTGGCTGCGAAACACCCAACAGTAATCGCGGCACGGATCGGATTCGATGAATCGCTCGCACATCTGATTGAGGGCGGTGCGGATATCTTTCTGATGCCGTCCCGATTCGAGCCCTGCGGCTTGAATCAGATGTATAGCTTGCGATACGGGACGGTCCCGGTTGTACGGGCTACGGGTGGTCTGAACGATACGGTGATCGACGTCGATCCGGAAACCTGCCGGGGCACTGGATTTCGATTCGTCGAGTACACCCCGGAGGCGCTCCTTGGAGCGATTCGACGAGCGCTGGCGGCGTTTGGCAACCGTCCTCTCTGGCGACGCATCCAAAAGGCTGGGATGCGTCAGGACTTTTCGTGGGACGCATCGGCGCAGCAGTACGTGGACGTTTACGAGCGCGCAACACGAAGCGTGAAGGTTTAGGGACGAGGCAGGAGACAACGAAATGGCATCCGAAAAGGTGAAGACGTTCACAGACAACAACTTCGATGATGAGAAGAAGACCGGCGTCGTGCTCGTGGACTTCTGGGCGGAGTGGTGCGGTCCGTGTCGCCGGCTGGCCCCGACCGTAGATGCGTTGGCCACTGAGTTCGACGGACGTGCGACGGTTGCAAAGCTGAACGTCGATGAGAACCCGACGATCCCCGAACGGTATGCCGTCCGTGGCATTCCCACGCTCCTGCTTTTCAAGGAAGGCGAGCTCACCGAAACGATCGTCGGTCTGCGCGGCAAGGAAGACATCGCGAAGATGATCGAGCGTCATCTCGGAGCCTGAAAATGTCGGCCTCACGCGCGGATCGAAGAGTTGTCATCATCGGATCGGGTCCGGCCGGTCTCACCGCGGCTCTCTACACGGCGCGCGCCAATCTCTCGCCGCTGCTCGTCGAGGGACTCGAAGCCGGCGGTCAGCTCATGCTGACGACGATGGTCGAGAACTGGCCCGGGTTCCGTGACGGCATCATGGGTCCCGACCTGATGACCGAGATGCGTGCGCAGGCCGAGCGTTTCGGCACCGAGATCATGCAGGGCAACGTGACACGTGTCGACCTGCAGCATCGGCCGTTCACGATCGAATTCGCCGGCGGCGAGAAGGTCACGACCGACGCGCTCATCATCGCGACGGGTGCCTCGGCGAAGTGGCTCGAGATCGGCTCCGATCGCAAACTCGCCGGACGTGGCGTTTCCACGTGCGCCACCTGCGATGGCTATTTCTTCCGCGGTAAGCCGATCGCCGTGATCGGTGGCGGCGACTCGGCGATGGAAGAAGCCATCTATCTCACCAAGTTCGCCTCAAAAGTCACAGTCGTCCACCGCCGCGATACGCTCCGCGCGTCGAAGATCATGCAGGACAAGGCGATGGCCAATCCCAAAATCGAGTTCATCTGGGATTCCGAGATCGCCGACGTGATCGACGGTGGCAAAGGCGAGGTCACGGGCATCGTCGTTCGCAATTTGAAGACCGGACACCGGAGTGAAATGCCGCTCGACGGCGTCTTCATCGCCATCGGCCACATCCCGAACACGTCGCTCTTCGTCGGACAGATCGAGCTCGATAGCACCGGCTACATCAAGACGCATGACGGCTCGAAGACGAGTGTCCCTGGCGTGTTTGCGGCCGGCGACGTCCAGGATCACATCTACCGTCAGGCGATCACTGCGGCAGGGTCGGGTTGTATGGCGGCGCTCGACGCCGAGCGATATCTCGAAGGGTTGCACGACAGCCCTATTGAAGCTGCTGGGACGGCCGCTCACGCCAGCTGATTCATTGGAGAGTGTGTCCGACTAAACCCGGACACGACGACAGCAGCAGTGGCTTCCGATGTGAACGAACTGCTCTTCCTGATCGACACGGCCTACAATCGCGTGTCGTGGCATGGCACCAACCTGCGCGGCTCGATTCGCGGTGTTTCACCGCGTCAGGCCGAGTGGCGGCCTGGTCGCGGCCGTCACAATATCTGGGAACTCGTGGTGCATTCGGCGTACTGGAAGTACGTCGCCTGGCGCCGGCTCACATCGTCGACTCGGGGATCTTTTCCGCTCGACGGCTCGAACTGGTTCGCGCGCCCCGATGACGCGACGCTCGCAGCGTGGCGCTCCGATATCGCGTTGCTCGACCAAACCCATCGCACCTTGCGAGCGGCGATTGCTGAACTCAATCCTCGCGATCTCGATCGACCGCCAGTGAAGGGAAAAACCACCAGGCGTGCGCTGGTCACGGGAGTGGCTGCGCACGACCTCTATCACGCCGGTCAGATTCAATTGCTCAAACGCCTTGCACCCCGCTGAGGCCGCTATGTCTCCACACGTCGAAGCCATCGCAGACGAATACACGCGCTACAAGGCGTTGGGCGAAGCCGCCATCGCACAACTCGACGATGACGAGCTGACGCTGGTTGCCTCTGAGGGCGGCAATTCCATCATCGCTATCGTCTGGCACGTTGCCGGAAACCTCGAGTCGCGCTTCACCGACTTCCGCACCAGCGACGGCGAAAAGCCGTGGCGCGACCGTGACGACGAGTTCGTGCTGCGGGCCGTGACCAAATCGGCGCTGATCGAAAAATGGGAGCGCGGATGGCGTGCTGTGCTGAGCGCGATCGGCGAACTGTCTGACGAAGATCTCCTCCAGACGATCACGATCCGCCGTCAACAGTTGCGCATCGATCAGGCGCTGCAGCGATCGCTCGCGCATACCGCGTATCACGTCGGCCAGATCGTGTTTCTCGCGAAGCAGATTCGTAGTGGCGGCTGGCGATGTCTGAGTATTCCGCTCGGTGGATCGGCCGCGCACAACGCGCGTGGGGCGGACGAGTCAGCGAAGGCGCATGCCCGGTTGCTCGACTCTCACTCGATCCAACCACCGCCGACGACGACGTCCTCGTCGTAGAACACGACCGCCTGCCCAGGCGTCACCGCCGCCTGCGAATCGTCGAACTCGAACTCCGCGCGATGACGGTCGAGCGCGCGGACTCGTCCTGCCGCCGCGCGATGACGATGACGGATCTGGGCGGATGCGCGCAGCCAGTTCAACGGAGCATCGACCGAAACCCAGTTCACATCAGACGCGGTGAGGGTAGTGCGCTCGAGCGCCGACCGTGGGCCCACCGTCACATCGCCTGATTCAGCATCGATCTTCATGACGTAGAGCGGCATTCCGGTGGCGATACCGAGCCCCTTGCGCTGCCCGATCGTGAAGCGATGCACACCCTCGTGCGCGCCGAGTGTTCGACCACGTTCGTCCACGATTGCGCCGCCGCGCGCATCAGGCGTGCGGCTGGCGACAAACGCCGCGTAGTCGCCGTCGGGCACGAAGCAGATTTCCTGGCTATCCGGCTTGTCGGCGACCGCGAGTCCAAGACGATGGGCCTCAGCGCGGACGGCCGGCTTCGACAACGAGCCCACCGGAAAGACGGCGCCGGCCAACTGCTCCTGTGTCAACGAGAACAAGAAATACGACTGGTCCTTGTCGTGATCGACGCTGCGCATGAGGCGCCACCGGCCCTCAGGTGACTGCGCGATCCGCGCGTAGTGTCCCGTGGCTACAGACTCCGACCCGAACCCGCGTGCTCGCTCGAGCAGCGTGGAAAACTTCAAATCGCTGTTGCAGTGCGCGCAGGGCAGCGGCGTGCGGCCGGATGCGTACTCGTGCACGAAGTTCGCGATGACGGTCTCCTGAAACCGCTCCTCGAGATTGAGGATGTAATGCGGAAAGCCAAGCGTCGACGCGACGCGGCGAGCGTCGTTCAGGTCGTCGAGCGTGCAGCAGGATCCGAACTGTCCACCCGCCCCCGAGGAGCCGTTCTGCGCGTACAGCTGCATCGATAGACCGATGACGTCATGACCCTGCTCGGCGAGCAGAGCCGCGGCGACAGAGGAGTCGACGCCTCCCGACATGGCGACAACGATGCGCATTGCCAAGGGTCTACGGTGTACGGTCACGCACGGACCGGTGCGCGCGTCAGGCTGCGCAACTTCTGTACGACGGTTGGCAGCACGGAGATCGCGCGATCGATATCGGCCTCGGTGTTCGCGGCGCCCAGGCTGAAGCGGAGCGAGTTCTGCGTACGGTGCGCTGGAAAGCCCATGGCCTTCAGTACGTGTGACGGCTCGAGCGTCCCCGATGAGCACGCCGATCCGGTCGAG
>DATCXH010000087.1:0-5157 GCA_036565925.1 Vicinamibacterales bacterium | reverse complement strand
TCATCTGTTCGAGCAGGATCACGCAGTGCGCGATGCTCTGAATGTGGGCGTCCTGATCGATGGTTGTGAGGTCGTCCAGCAGCATCACGGTGCAGCCGCGCTTTTTGAAGTACTGTTTCAGCGCCAGGATCTGCCGCCGGTAACGCAGAGCACTCCCCGACAGCAGCCGCAGTTCTGACAGTGAGTCGATGACGACGCACGTCGGCCGCAGACTCTCGACGTCGGAGAGAACTTGTTGCGTGGTCGCCGCGAGCTCGACCTCGGACAGATGAAACATCGTTGAGGCCTCGCCAGGGTCGAGTGCCTCTTCGGAAGGCATGATTTCCCGAAGCGTGATGCCGTCAAGCGACCAGCCATGCGATTCGGCGGCGCTCCGTAACTCGTCGTTGGTTTCCGAAAGGGTGACATAAAGAACCGGCTCGCCCCGGCTCGCGCTGGCGCGCATGAACTGCAAGGCGAGGGTTGTCTTGCCCGAACCGGGGACACCTTCGATCAAATAGCAGCGATTTCGCCGAAAGCCGCCAGCCAGGACATCGTCCAGGCCGACGACGCCACTGCTGATCACGTTCGCGAGATTGGTTCCGATGCCTGACATCGGTCTGTTCCTCCTCGTCACACAGCACGCGAAGCACGGCAGCAGGCACACCGGTCGCGTGAGAGTCTCCTTTCCGCCTCAGCAAAATTGGAGCCCAGTCAGGATCCCAAGTCACAATGGAAGGGTGCCGAGCCGGGTCGAACATGAAGTGCTGACGGTGGATGGCCGAGACGTGGCGATCTCTAACCCACGAAAAGTACTTTTCCCGCAGGCCGGATACACGAAGCTCGATGTGGCGCAGTACTACATCGCGGTTCGCCAGGGTGCGTTGCGCGCCGCAGGGGACCGGCCGAATGTGCTCGTACGGTATCCGAATGGAATTGATGGGGAGTTCTTCTACCAGAAGCGGGCACCGGAGTCGCGACCCGATTGGATCGAAGTCGTCGCGCTGAAATTCCCGTCTGGCCGCACCGCCGAGGAAGTCGTGCCGCGGGATGGCGCGGCGCTCGTCTGGATGGCCAACCTGGCGTGCCTGGAACTGCATCCCCATCCGGTGCGGGCCGATGACCTCGATCATCCGGACGAACTGCGGATCGATCTCGACCCAGTGCCGGGTGTTGAGTGGCAGCAGATTCGAACCGTGGCCAGCGTCGTCCGCGCGACCCTGGCCGATCTCGGGCTCGTCGGGTGGCCGAAGACCTCAGGCTCTCGCGGTATTCACATTAACGTCCGCATCGAACGCCGATGGACCTTCACCGAAGTGCGACGCGCGGCCCTGGCGTTCGCACGTGAGGTCGAGCGACGCGCGCCGGACCTCGCCACCAGCAAATGGTGGAAGGAAGAACGGCACGGCGTCTTCCTTGACTACAATCAAAACGCGAAGGATCGCACGGTCGCAGCCGCATATTCGGTGCGGCCCAGGCCCGATGCGCGGGTGTCCGCTCCGCTGGCCTGGGATGAGATCGACGCCTGCGAGCCGGGCGACTTCACATTGGCAACGATGCCGGCTCGGTTTGCGTCGGTGGGCGATCGTCATGCCGAGATCGATCGGCACCCGGCATCACTGTTGCCCTTGCTCGAGCTCGCCGCTCGTCATGAGAAGGAAGGCCTTGGCGACGCGCCATGGCCACCCCATTACAAGAAGCAACCCGACGAACCGGCGCGGGTCCAACCTTCGAAACGACGTGTGCCGAAGCACCCGCTCATCGAGATCGGTCGCGCTCAAAAAAAAGACGATGCCCTGGCAGGTCTCGGACGATGGCGCGAGCGTCATCCAGAAGCGGCGTCACATCTGCAGCCCGCAGACATCCTTGTGGACGCGATGCGCGGCCGCTTCCACACTTGGACGCGCATCCGCGTGAATCTGCAGCATGTGCCGGAGAATCTGCGGCCGGCGCAAGAAATACTCGATCCCAACGAAGAACCGGGCGGCTGGACGGCTGAGGACGTCGCCACGTGGACGGCGAAGGGTGGTACTAGAGCGCGCCGAAGACCTTCTCGAGCTCGTAAGGAGTCGTGACCTCGAGTTGATCGTAGCGGCAGTCCTGCGGCTGCTTGTCGGGGCGCCATCGTTCGAACACCGCGGCGTGGCGAAAGCGATCGCCTTGCATGTGATCGTACTTCACCTCGCACACACGTTCGATACGCACTGGCTCCCACGACAGATCCTTTCCGGCGCTCCAGCGGCTCTGACCTCCCGGCATGCGCGTGCCGTCGTACGCGTCGGCCCACTCACGCCACGGATGTCCCTCCAGCGCATTGACGCGAAGCGGCTCGAGTTCTGCGGCGAGCTCACGCCGGCGCGCCATCGTGAACGCCGACGTCACGCCAACGTGGTGCAGTCGTCCACGATCGTCGAAGAGGCCGAGCAACAGCGAGCCGACGAGCTCGTCTTTCCCGTTCTTGTGCCAGCGAAATCCGGCGACGACACAGTCCGCTGTCCGCGCATGCTTGATCTTCAGCATCGCGCGCTTGCCCGGTCGATAGGTGGCGTTCATCGGCTTCGCGATCACACCGTCGAGTCCGGCACCTTCGAATCGTGACAGCCACTCCGTCGCGAGATCGCGATCGCGCGTCACGGGTGTCACATGCACCGGCGGCCTCGCGCCAGCCAGCACGCGCTCGAGAGTCTGGCGTCGCTCGCTCTGCCCGATCTCGCGAATGTCGTTCCCGTCGGCGGCCAGTATGTCGAATGCGACGAATGACGAGGGCGTCTCACGCGCCAGCTTCGCGACGCGCGACGCCGCAGGATGCAGACGCATCTGCAGCGCGTCGAAGTCGAGGCCGCGCGAGGTGGCGATGACGATCTCTCCGTCGATCACGCAGTCGTCGGGAAGCTGCACCAGCAGTGCCTCGTGCAGCTCGGGAAAATACCGATCGAGCGGCCGCAGGTCACGGCTCTGAATGTAGGCATCGCCGCGCCCGCGGAACACGATGGCGCGAAAGCCGTCCCATTTTGGCTCGTAGAGAAACGCGCCGCCGTGCGGCAGCTCCTCGGTCAGCTTCGCCAGCATCGGCTCGACGGGTGGCTCGATCGGAAAGGACACCGCTCAAGTGTAAAACGCGTTACACTCCGCCTTCGCCGAGGCTACGGCGGACAGGCCGCGTTCGCCGAGGCTACGCCGGACAAGCGGGGAGGTCAGGATGAAACCGATAGTGACGCTGGTGCTCGTCGCTGCGGCGTTCTTTACACAATCATCTTCAGCGCAAACCCAGACCACAATTCGCAACGATCTACCGCAGCCGTATCGCACGACACGCGATTGGGGACAGCTCCCGCCTGGCGTCGTATGGGCGGCCGTGACCGCCGTTGAGCCCGCGCCGGACGGCACGATCTACGTCATCCATCGCTGCTTCGAGAACTCGTGCGCCGGCCGCAAGGAAGATCCGATCCTCAAGTACGACCGCACCGGCAAGCTGCTCAAGGCATGGGGCTCGGGCATGTTCGTGTTCCCGCACGGCGCCACCGTCGATGGCGACGGCAACCTCTGGGTGACCGACGCGCGCGGCGAGAACGGCAAAGGGCACCAGGTCTTCAAATTCAATCCGGATGGCAAGGTCTTGATGACGCTCGGCAAGGCCGGCGTCAGTGGCTCTGGCGCCGATCTCTTCGATCAGCCCACTGACGTTGTCGTCGCGCCAGACGGGACGATCTTCGTGACCGACAGCCATCGCAATGGCAAGAACAATCGTGTCGTGAAGCTGACCAAGGCTGGCAAGTACATCAAGGAATGGGGCTCGAAGGGATCCGGGCCGGGCCAGATCAGCGAGCCCCACACCATCGCGCTCGATTCACAGGGCCGTGTCTTCGTCGGAGATCGTGAGAACAACCGCATCCAGATCTTCGATCAAGAAGGGAAGCTCATTACTGAGTGGCGGCAGTTCGGACGTCCAAGCGGCATCTCAATCACGCGCGACGACACCATCTACGTCACCGATTCAGAATCCGGCCCCGATACCGGGGCCCATGAACTGCCGGGAATCAAGAAGGGCATTCGCATCGGCAGCGCGAAAACCGGCGTCGTGACGATGTTCATCGAGGACATGGAATCGACGGTCGCCGACCACTCCGGTGCCGAGGGCATCGGCGTCGATGCGCAGGGCAATGTGTATGGTGCGGTGGTGCGCCGCCGCATGCTTGAACGCCACGTAAAAAAATAGCGTAGAGGCGGGTCTTTTAGCCCCGCCTGCAGGAGCTGATATGCGCACCATCGCGTTCTGGGCCGTAATCGTCGGCATCATTAGTACGATTGGCGTCGTGACCGCACAAAATCCCGGCCCCGGGGCCAAGCCCCCGGATCCTGACAGCGTCAAACTGATCGGCAACCGCTTCGCGCCGCTCACGTATCAGTCGATGAACCCGGCGCAGAAGAAGATGTTCGAGAACCTGATCTCCGGCGAGCGCCGTGGCGCAGCCGGACCATTCAACGTGTTGTTGCGCAGTCCCGAGATGGGTGACCTGGCGCAGCAGTTCGGCGCGTCGATGCGCTTCCACTCGTCGATGCCGCCGAAGCTGAACGAGATGGCGATCATCATCACCGCTCGCCACTGGACATCCCACTACGAGTGGTACGCCCATCGTCGCGCGGCGGCGAATAACGGGCTGAACGAGTCGATCATCCAGGCCATCGCCACCGGGAAACGTCCGACTGGGATGGATGCCGACGAGGAGACGGTCTACAACTTCGTCTCCGAGCTGCTGACGACGAAGCAAGTCAGCGACAAGACGTTCGAGGCGACCAAAGCCAGGTTCGGCGAGCGTGGCATCGTCGATCTGATCGGCGTGACGGGCTACTACCAGCTCGTCTCGATGTTGCTCAACACCGACAAGTACCCGCTACCCGACGGCGTGCAGCCGGAGCTGAAGCCGCTGCCCTGACGTGCGACGCAGATCCGCAAAGTGCTGCCGCCTGCCGAATACCCAATCGTCGATCTGCCGCTGACTCACCGTCGTAGAGGCGGGTCTTTCGACTTCGTAGAGGCGAGTCTTTCGACTTCCTAGAGGCGGGTCTTTAGACCCGCCTTGCACTAACATCGATCCGTGGCGAAACCCGCGCAATACTTCCGCGCCGGTGCAGGCGCATTGATCGTCAACGATCAGGGGCACGTGCTGGTCATCGAGC
>DATCXH010000688.1:0-7272 GCA_036565925.1 Vicinamibacterales bacterium | reverse complement strand
CGGATGATGCAGCGTGACGCCGACCTCGACGCCGCGGTTTTCGAACGGATAGACATACGCGACGTCTGCGCGACTGCCGAGGTCTTCGTACCGATCGGCCCACACATCGATCAGCAGCTCGAGGTGACCGAGGGGCAGCGTACCAAGGCTGGCGGTGGCGTCCTGCGTGAACACGACGACTTCGCACGTACCGAGCCCGGGCGCAGTGGGCACCGGCAGCTCAGGGGGATCGTGCGCGGTCTGTGACAGCGCCGGAAACAGGTTTTCGAAGACAGCGACATCCCACGGCCCGGCCGGCACCTCGGTCGGGTGCGCTGGATCCGTACTTGGCGCCAACGGGTTGTATTCGACCGGGGGCAGGAATGTCCGATGTTGTCGATGGCCGGCATAGGCCACCCACTCACCTCGCAACGGCTGCCACCGCAAGTGAGGATTGGGTGCATGCGGCGTCGTGCTCGGACTTGGTGCGGTCAGCGTGTCCGGCAGCGGCTGATGCGCGTACAAGATCAACGGACGTCCGTCCGGCTTGATGAGCACGCGCTTGTGCATCATCGCACCTCACTCGGCTCGGTGGCCGCCTCAAGCTGCTCGAGGCCGCCTTCCTGCGGCGCCGCCCGGCCGCCGACGGCCCTCGCGATCTGCTGCAAGGCGAATTTTGGCGTGCGGTCGGCATTCAACAGTCCGTTGGCTTCCTGATACGTGTCCGCAAACTGGGTGTAGCAGAACCCGGCGAGCAGCGAGAGGCTGCGAACCACTTCGATCAACCGCGTGAACAGACGCGCGAAATCCTCGGGCGTGCTACACGAGCTGTAGCCCCACGTGCCCTTGACGCCACGCGCCAGTGCAATCCCGCCAAACTCCGTCAGCATGAGCGGCTGATCCACATCAATGTGTGCCTGCCCTTCGAGCACCAGCAGGCGTCCCCCCGGCCGCTCCCGCTTGAACAGGCGCGGTCGCAAATCGTCGGCGTGATAGCGCTCGGCAATGCGCTCCGGTTGATCGTCGTAGTCGTGGATGCTGATGATGTCGGTCGCCCCGCTCTCCCACCCATCATTGCCAATCACCGGCCGCGTGGCGTCGAGCGTCTTCGTGAGGTGATAGAGCGCCTGCACGTAGTGGCGTTCGCGTGGATTGTCCGGCAGGTTCGGAACGCCCCACGATTCGTTGATCGGCACCCAGGCAAAGATGCACGGATGGCTGGCATCGCGCTGAATGACCGCGAGCCATTCGCGCGAGAGCCGATCGATTGATTGACGCGTGAAGCGATAGGCGCTCGGCATCTCCTCCCAGACGGCCAGACCAATTGTGTCTGCCCAGTACAGGTAGCGCGGGTCCTCGATCTTCTGGTGCTTGCGCACACCGTTGAACCCCATCTCACGCACCAGCTCCACATCGCGACGAAGCGCGGCGTCATTGGGCGCCGTGAGACCGCCGTCCGGCCAATAGCCCTGATCGAGCACCATGCGGAGCAGGTACGGCCGTCCATTCAGGAGAAAGCGGTCGCCTTGTGTCTGGACCGCGCGCAGCGCGGTGTAGGAATGAACCTTGTCGAGCAGTTCGCCGCGATGGCCCCACACCTCGAGCTCGACCTCTATGAGGTTTGGCGCCTGTGGACTCCACAGCAGCTCGTTGCGCGAATCGTCGATGCCCGGATCCGACAAGGCGACACCGCGATGCACTTCGTCGTTGACGACCAAATAGGTATCCGCAGCGAGCACGTTGCCGCGGTTGAGCAGCTTGACCGCAAGACGAAGATCGCTCCGCCGATCGCCATCGAGCCACACCTCGACGCCGATTTCCCAACGCGCCAGGCTGGGTGTGAAGCAGACGCGCCCAATCCGGGTTGCCGGGACCTTCTCGAGCCAGACTGTCTGCCAGATGCCGGAGGTGCGCGGGTACCAGATGGAATGCGGTTGCAGCTGCCAGTCCTGTTTGCCGCGCGGCTTCGCGAGATCGTGCGGGTCATCCTCGGCGCGCACCACAATCTCGCACTCGGGTCCGGGGACGAGATGTGTGATGTCAACGGTGAACGGTGTATATCCGCCGACGTGTTCGGCGGCGCAGATGCCATTGATCCACACCGTTGCGTGCCAATCCACCGCTCCGAAATGAAGCAACCAGCGCTCGCCAGCCTCACGCCCCGGCAGCTCACAGCGTCGTCGATACCAACACGCCCGGAAGAAACTGGTATCACCGATGCCACTCAACGGAGCTTCCGGCGAGAACGGCACGATTATCTGGTCAGACCACGTCACCTCGGCAGCTGAATGCCAGACACCCTCGACATCGAGCGCAAACTGCCAGCGTCCATTGAGCGAGTACCACTGCTCGCGGCGCAGCTGCGGCCGCGGATACCCTCGGTGATGCTCATCGAGCTGTTCAGACGCAATCGGCGTGATGGACATGGTCGGTTCACTCAGCGGTTGCAAGCACGCGGCCACCGGTCAGCCGGTCACTCGGCAGTGAATTCCCAGTTGGTGATCGAGCGATACCGTTGTGATGGCCTGAGCTCGACGGACGGGAAGTGCGCGTGATGCGGTGAGTCCGGGTAATGCTGCGTTTCGAGGCATAGCGCCGCGTATCGATCGAATATACGTCCGTAGGCGCCCGTGATCGATCCATCTAGCAGATGGCCATCGTAGAACTGCAAACCCGGTTCGGTCGTACTCACGTGGAGCATACGGCCCGATCGCGGATGGTGCACAGTGGCCGCGCGGACGACGCCATTTCATGACCGCGGAGTTATCGAGCAGCCAGTTCGACGCGCTGCAAGAGCCGAAGGACGCGATCGTCCTCGACGCATCGCAGCCACCGCAGGCCATCGCGGACGAAATCGTGGCCCAACTGCTTCGTGGGTGAGGCGGTTTCCTAGTGGGTCAATGCATACACCACGATGTTCGTCGCCAGCGCGTAACCCTCGGGTGAGAACTCGGCGAAGTACGCCGGATCATCTCCCTCCCGCTCCATCGAGTCTCCGATGTCGGTGTTGTGGGTCATCGCCACCATGATGCGTCGGTGGCCGTCGGCAATGGCGCGGAAGTCGGCATGAGGACTGTCGCTTCCCCGTTCACGCGGATCGCTGCCGGGTCCACCCCACGAGAAGATGCTGGGGACCTGCTTGACCTCACCGATGTTGAACACGGCGTGTCGGATCGGATCGGCCGGCGCGACGTCGACGATCGGGAACTCGGGCAGCACGCGCCTCATCAGGCCTGCCCACTGATCCCATGCTGGTGTGCCCCAGAAGTCGTCGACCCACAGGAACCCGCCCTTCAGCAGGTACTCCCGCAGGCGCTCCACCTCTGTCTTCGACAGCGATGCGGTGCCGACATCTGAACCAATCAAGATCGGACACTCGAACAACTCATCGTCGGTGAGCCGCACGACCCAGTAGTTGACAGCGCCACCGTTACGGCTCACGCCGACATTGGTAAATTCCGAGATGCGAGTGAGCAGGTTGATTTCGCCGAACGGGTAGTCGGTGCTCCACCCGATTCCGCCGGGCTCGGACCGATCGCTGCGGAACATCCACTTGCAGATGGTGAATCGACCGTCGTTGAAGTCCTTGGGCGGAGTCCGAATGCCAGCACCGGCGCCTTCGAAGACACCGAACCGCTGCGCAAGCGATATCGCTCCGCTGACGACAACGAGCGCAAGCACAGCGGTGATGCCAGCTCGGAGGCGCGGCATGGATGCTCGTAGTCTACGTCCGTGTTCGGTACGGGTGTAGTAGATAGATTTGTGGGCGTTCTCCTCACGCCAATAGTCGTCAAGGAGGCAATTGCGCTTGCCGATTTGCGAGGCCGACGATTCGCAGTGGACGCAAACGGCGAGCTGTATCAGTTTCTCGCGCTCATCCGGCAGCCTGACGGCACTCCACTGCACGACTCACAAGGCCGTATCACGTCTCATCTCTCCGGATTGTTCTATCGCACGACGCGGCTCATTGCCGACTTCGGTTTGCAGCTCGTCTTCGTATTCGACGGACGGCCGCCCGTCGAGAAGGCGGCCGAGATCGCCCGTCGTCGCGCTGTGCGAAACCGCTATGAGGCGGAAGCTGCAGAGGCGCGGCGTGCCGGCGACCTCGCGCGCGCGTACTCGAAATCGACGATGACGTCACGACTGACGGCGGAGATGGTCGCGAGCGCGAAGCGCCTGCTGGAGCTGATGGGCGTGCCGGTGGTTCAGGCCCCGTCCGAAGCGGAAGCGCAGGCCGCGCACATGGCGCGGCGCGGCGATGTCTGGGCTGCAGCCTCGAAGGACTACGATGCGCTGTTGTTCGGCGCGCCTCGTCTGCTCCGCTTTCTGACAATCTCCGGACGGGAGTTCCTGCCCACGCAGCGGACATTCCGGCCGATCACTCCCGAGTTGATCGACCTGGAGCGCATGCTCGAGGCACTGGGAATCACGCACGGGCAATTGATCGATCTCGGCCTGCTCGTCGGGACTGACTTCCATCCGGGCGTGAAGGGCATCGGACCCAAGAAAGCATTGGCGCTGGTCACGCGTCATGGCGCAATCGAGCACATGCCGTCGAGGGTTCGCGACGCGTTCACCGACGATCTGAATCGGCTCCGACAGATCTATCTCGAGCCCGAGGTACGCGATGACTATCGCATCGACTCTCTCGAATGCGATGTCGACGCCGTCGTTCACTTTCTCTGCGAGGAGCACGCGTTTGGCCGCGAGCGGGTGATGGCGGCGCTCGAACGGGCTTTTGGTTCGCAGAAATCCGACCCAAGTACTCCGGGATAGCTGAGCGCCCGCGAGTCAGTACGGCCGTTGGGAGATCCTTGTCGCGACCGTACGAGGACTCCTCGTGCGGTCGCTGAACTCCAGGAACGCGCACGCGTGCGAACGCGTCGATCACCTCCTGCGCGAAGACTCTCAGATGGTACGATGTCTCTCGAGTTCTCGGGCATGAACGATTGGCCAGTGCGGACACCGGGACCGCCGCATCAATTGAGATACCGATGATCGCGATCGTGTGGCAATTCGATGTCAAGCCCGGACGCGAGGCCGAGTTCGAGGAGCTGTACGCTGTCGATGGCGAATGGACGGCGATGAATCGTAGCGCGCGGTCGTTCCTGGGCAATTCCTTCCTTCGCGACCAGAACCGTTCTTCTCGATACATCCTGATCGAGTACTGGAGCGAGATGCTGGTCTACGAGCAGCACCGGGTCTTCCGATCCGATGTCGTCGCATCCTTCGAAGAACGGCGACAGGCGCTCGTCGACATGATAGAGCCGTTGGGAATCTACTCGGCACTGAACGTGCCGGATCGTTTCGGACCGACCTGGTCGCAGCGCAAGTGATCAGGAGTCAGCGATCATTCGCTCTATCGCGGTGAGGGCGTCCAGCCGCGGAACGCTATCTCTTCAGACGACGTTGCCCGATGGCCGGGCGAAGGACGCGCGGCAACAGTCGCGACCGGTTGCTCCGTTGGGTTCAGCTCCATATGCGGCTGCTGGAGCGACAATCGTTCCTGGTGGCTAGGGAGTGAGCCCCATGCATATTCTGGTCGCTACCGATCGCGCGCTTCTTGTCAGTGACGTTGAGCGGCACAGCTTCACCCCTGCGGACGGGATCGGCGACCGACCGACGTGCGTCGTTGCAGATCCTCTGGTGCACGGACGCGCATGGTGCGTCACCGAAAATCGCGGCGTGTTCAGGAGCAGCGATGGTGGAGAGTCCTGGCAGTCTGTCGGGCTCTCCGGCAGGCTGATTATGACGGTCGCTGCGAGTCCTGCGGAGCGAAACCTGGTGTGGGTCGGCACCGAGCCGAGCGCGGTGTGGCGCTCGCGTGATGGTGGGACCAACTGGGAGGAGACGAGCAAGCTGGAGACATTGCCCTCCTCTCGGCAGTGGTCGTTCCCGCCGCGACCCGACACGCACCACGTTCGCTGGATCGGATGCCACCCGCTCGACCCCGAACGATTGTGGGTCGCGATCGAAGCCGGCGCGCTCGTGTCGACGGTCGATGGCGGACGTAGCTGGCGCGACCGTGTTCGCCACGGACCCTGGGACACCCACGAGCTTGCCATTCACCGGAACGCTCCAGATACCCTGCGCGTGTCTGCGGGCGACGGATACTTCGAGAGCGACGATCGCGGCGCCACGTGGCGGTCGCCCAGTGCCGGTCTCGAGGTCTCCTACATGCGCAGCGTCGCCATCGGTCCGGAACAGCCTGAGGTCGTCGTGATATCAGGTGCGTCCGGCCCCCGCTCCGCCTATGTCGCCGGACGGTCGGATGGCCGTGTGTATCGACGCGTCACTGGCGACCGCTGGGAACGCGTGCGCGACGGCTGGCCTGAGCCAGCCAGCACAATCGCGCCTCTGCTCTGCGCGGGAACGAAAGCCGGCGAACTCTGGGCCGCGGATGAACGCGGCGTACACCGCTCGGATGATGGCGGAATGAGCTGGGGCAACGTTGTTGGCTATAAGGCAGCGCCGCAACACCTGCGCGGTCTCGCACTGGTAGATTGACCTCTGACTATCCAGTGCTCACGTAGTCCTGCCGGCGACGAACGACTTCAACCGAACACGGCGCATGTGCCACGACCGCTTGCGCAACGCTGCCGAGCAGCAGACGTGTCAAGCCCGTATGGCCGTGTGAACCCACGACGATCAGATCCGCTCGCCATTCCGTGGCCTCGTCGACGATCTCCGTTCGTGGATCGCCTTCGCGAACAATCGTGTCGACGTGGAGGCCGTCCTTCTCCAGTCGCTCTAAGGCGCGAAGCACGATGTCTTCGGCATATTTCATATTTTGCTGCCGGACCTCTTGCGTCGTGAGAGTTCCCGGAACGAACTCTGTCGCGCTTGGAACGTACGGCCGAACGACGGAGATGATCCGCATGCTGCTCGCCGTTGGCCACGGGCGAAGTGCGAGTTGGTCGACGGCCTCCTGTGATGGAGACGAACCATCAACTGCCAGCAGAATTCGCATCGCAAGCCGCCTTTCTTTATTCGGTCCGCAACGCGATCACTGGATCGATTCGCGTGGCGCGTCGAGCTGGGAAGAACGAGGCACACTCGGCCACGTCTTGGTTGGTGGAGGCGAGTCTCACGAGCCGATCGCGGTCGTGATTCGGCAGCGGTCGCAGAAAGATGGAGTGGACGAGGCTGAACAGCGCCACGTTGGCGGCAATCCCGAGTGCGAGGCCAAGAATGGCGACGAGCGTGAACCCTGGCGACTTCAGCAATTGCCGAACGGCATAGCGGAGCACAGACATAGTGGCGTCAGCGTGGCTGCGTGAGATCGAGCAGCGA
>DATCXH010000982.1:0-2850 GCA_036565925.1 Vicinamibacterales bacterium | reverse complement strand
GCTCGATGCACGCGGTCGAGGAGTCGAACATGAACGCCTCGGGCGGGATCATCGCGCAGGGATCGATCGAGTGGACCGTGCAAGCGCTGGGGCGCGCGCACACGGTGGACGACCTTCGTCGCGCCGTCGTGACCACTCGCGGCGACGTGCCGATCCTGCTCGGCGATGTCGCCGACGGGCGAGAGGCCGCCGCTGTCCCTAGAGGCGTCGCGCACCGGCTGAAGGGCGAAGTCGTCAGCGCTCGGCGGCGTTGGCCGCGCGGTGATGCAGGGTGGCGTGTTCGTCGCTCTCATCATCCTGGCATTGATCGGCAACCTGCGAGCGGCGCTGATCGTGACGTTCACAATCCCGCTGTCGATCGCGCTGGCGGGCCTGCTTTTGAAACCACTCGGCATTGGACTCAACACGATGACACTCGGGGGGACTGGCGATTGCCGTAGGACTGCTGGTTGACGCCGCGATCATCATGGTCGAGAACATCCTGCATCGCCTCAGTGGCGGCACGACGGCACCGGATCGCCGCGAGCGTGCGCTGACGGCAGCACGCGAAGTAGCGCGGCCAATCGCCTTCGCGACGCTGATCGTCATCGTCGTCTTTTTACCGTTGTTTGGGATGACGGGCATTGAAGGACGGATGTATCAGCCACTGCCGGCCGCCGTGATCGCGGCGATGGCAGCGGCGCTGGTGCTGTCGGTGACGCTCGTCTCGTCTCGTGAAGCGCCGAACTCACGGCGCCTCGCAATCGTCCTGGCGCTGGTCGTCCTGTACAGGCGCTCCTGCAGCTACCGCACGTCATCAACGTCCACGATTTGCACGTGTGGTCGATCACAAGCGGCTTCGTCGCGATGTCTGCGCACCTCACATGCCCTGGCGACCACAATCACGATTCGGTATTGCGAGGGCAAGCGACATGCTCAAGGAGCGATTCGGGATTCGTCATACGACGATCCAAATCGATGGGCATGTCTCGTGCGAAGCAACCACTCATCCGATGTCGGGAGGATGACTCGGCCTGCTTCGGTCTCGTTCGTCGCAGAGTTGCGTCCTCTTGCCGGCCGTGCGAGCGCATTCGAACGAGCAGCGCCTGCTCCTGGAGCTGCCCACACCGGGCTCCCGGCGCGTGAGTCGCATCAGAGAAGCAGGCGCCGTGGCCGGGCTGGAGGCGGTCACTTCTGCTGCATCTTCTGCATCATGCTCATCATGTTCATGCACCCGTTCATGTGCTCCTTCATCTGAGCCAGCGGCTTCTGCGCTTGGTCGAGCGCCGCGCGCATTTTGGCTGGATCGTTCGATGCCTTCGCGTCGTCGATCGTGCGCGTCAGTTGATCGATCGTCTTGGATGTCGTCTGACAGTGTTCCTGACAGTTCTTCATCATGTCGGCCATCGACATAGTCTGGCCCCGCTGTTGCGACTGCGAGGATGTGGTCTGTCCTGACGAGGGCTGCGATTGAGCGACGACCGACACGGTCAGGAATACGGCCGCGCCGATCACGAGGAATCCGCGGTGTCGAGTCATTGCACTTCTCCTTCTTCGAGTGCCTGGGGTTGAGCCTGTCTCCGACGATGCAGGGACAGGGCCACTGGCGTTAGGCAACCTGGGCGAGCTGCGTGTGCGTGGTCGCTTCGGCACGCGCCCCATCGGGCTGCTGACCAGCCTGTTTCGCCAGCTGGTCGAAGTGAATGGCCGGGTCGCTATAGCCCTTGCGCACCTGGGCTCGGTAGCTCTGCGCGAGCGTCGCGTACCGCCTGACTGCTCCCGCCTGCGTGTCGGCGTGCGCGCACTGGCGGCGAACTCGTTCAGTTGGGCCTTGGTCGGCGCCGAAGCCCCTTGGCCCGCTTCGAAACGTCCGGCACCTGACGGTGCCTGCGAAACGTCCGTCGGCAAGACGACCGTGATGCGCCGACAGCCTCGCGTGCGACTGACGCCGATTCCATCGCCTGCTCCGCGGCGCGGCTCCACCGGCCCCCGGAGGAACGGCGGGAGGATGGTTCGGATTTCCCGTCATCACAAACGCGATATTGCGATAGCGCAGAGCGTCGGTGTTGTACTTGCGTCCCTGAACATCTCGACGCTGTGGCCAGCATGGCGATCGTGTCCGGCATGTTCGTCGTGTGAAGGAGCCGCTACGCCGTGGTCTGAAGCTGTAGCGGAAGCGTGATGGTGGTGGTGCTCGTGACCTGCTGGGTGAGACGTCATGATGCGCTCCGGTGCGATCGCTCCAAGTGGTCAGTCGACGTCGCGTTCAGATGAGTGCTGATCCGACACCGAGCGTCGCATTGGTCCTGGCGATCTTTCTTCAAGAGTTCTGGGCGAAGGCGCGAATCGCGTCAATCGTCTCGGGGATCACGATCGCTTGATTGTCGACCATGTACGCGTAGAACAGCTCGCCGGCTTGGGGGCAGCTTGACGGTCATCGTGACGTCATCAAAGCCCTGGATCGACCGTCAGTGCATCCGGGTTGACGCGGGCCAGCGTGCGACTGGCCCACGCCCTGGACGTCGTCACTTGGCGACAGTTGCGAGGCCCTTGTGCATCTCTGCAGCTGCCGTGGCTTCCTTCGCCTCGTCCTTCGACAAGCTCACGAGACGATCGCAATGGACCGCAGCCTGGGCGATCCGGGTGCCCCGGTAGGCTTGTGCCATCGCGGCGTGTTCGTTCGCCGTGTCGCGATAACGTTTGGCCGCAGTCTGGAAATACTCCTCGAGCGCGTGGTGATCGGCCGGCGTGCTGGCACGTGCCGCGATGGCCTTGAGCTCGTCATCGGACGGCTCGGACGCTCCCGCCCCAGCCGCACGCTTCTCGTGGTACGCCGCCAGCTCCCGCAACGTCTCCGCGGATTGCCTGTTG
>DATCXH010000080.1:0-6859 GCA_036565925.1 Vicinamibacterales bacterium | reverse complement strand
CCTCACGCACACCGTCGATCCATCTCGGACCACAACGTCGGTCAGTGCGACTGCCATAGTCGCCAGAGTTCACTGCATCGACGATGCCGGACGCCACGCGTTCGATTGGCCTGATCCGACGGGTGACAGCCGCCGGGCCCTCGAAGATTCGGCGGTCACTGCGGGACTCTCGACGCGGTGGTCGCGACCCAAATGCGGAGAGCGCTTCGGGTGGGCACGCTTGACTCTGTGCGCCGCAGGTACGGCACATGCTGCTGTGTCTTTGCAGTAGACGTCATCGGCCAGCCGAACAACAGCCGTCCCGGCGAGCCAATCTGCAACGCGGCGGACTTTGTCGTGTGGGTGACCGGAACGGGGTCACAGCTATGAAACGAGAGTCACTGCATATCGAACCCCACGGCGCCGCGGCCACCGCCCGGCACTACATCCGTGATCTCGTGTACGGCGCCAACGACGGAATCATCACCACGTTCGCAGTCGTCAGCGGTGTCGCTGGCGGGCAACTCACGCAACTGGCGGTGCTCGTGATTGGCGCCGCCAACCTCGCCGCTGACGGTGTGTCGATGGGTGTCGGCAATTTTCTTGCGATTCGCGCCGACGAACAGGCCCGGGAATCTGAGGGACTGCCAGAACTCGAACGACATCCATGGAAACACGGTATGGCGACGCTGGTGGCGTTCGTCGTCGCGGGGGCCATCCCACTGCTCCCTTACGTACTGCGCGTCAGCGCTCCTCGTCAGCTCATCGCGTCGACGGCGGCGACATTCACCGCATTGTTTGTGCTCGGTGCACTCCGTGCGCTCATCACAAAGGATCGCTGGTGGAGGACCGGCCTCGAAACGCTGCTGCTCGGCGCCGTCGTCGCCGTCGCGGCATATGCTGCCGGACGTCTCGTACTCGCTGCGGCCTCGCTCTAGGGCGTGACGATCGGCGCTCGGCGGCGGGAGTTATTTCCCGGCATCACGAAAAACTTCTCGCGCGCCTGCACGTCACTCGTTTCACGGCTGAGTATCGTGCGTGATCGCCTGGGATCGATCGCGGCATCTCCGGCACGAAGTCTGCTCACTCGGCAATAGCGGTCACCATGCGTCGCCATCGTTCCGAATTGAGGAGACTGCCATGACACCCACGCGCCTGGCGACATCCATCAGATTCTCAACGGCAGTCGCCGCCGCCCTGGTCGCTCTCGCATCTGCACACAGCGTCGCCGCGCAAGAGCGACCGCCGGGGCTCTTGAACACGCTGGATGTTCGAACCCTGGTTGCCCGAGGTGATCCCGTCGACAACGACCGCCTTGTGGTCCATTTCCGAGTGCTGTGGGATCGCTATCTCACTGAGGCCGAGCAGCACGACTCAATGGCGCGCAACATCATGGGTAATCCGAACCGCGCTTCCGGTGGCGGCACGAGTCAGTACTGCACGCAACTGGCAACCCTCAATCGGCAATCGGCGAAGACGGTTCGCGAGCTGGCCCTGTATCACAAGGCGCTCGCCGAAGGTACGCCCGCCGGCCTGCCGGCCGGCGCCGCCAGGTTCCAGCGAGGAGCCGACGCGCCGGAACCGACCGAGCAGGAACTCGATGCGCTGTCCGCGCAGGCACACACCCGGACGGATCACCTCGCGCTCGAAGAGTATTTCCGCATGCGTGCGACGCGTTACGCGAGCGACGCTCGAGCGCATGTGACGATGGCGTTGAACTATCAAGGTGGACGGTTGGCGCAATCGGCTGTACACCACGATCGTCTTGCGGAGGCGGCGCGTCAGGCAGCCAGGAACGCGACGAGAACGGCCGACATGCACGGCCAGCTGGCGACGATCGGTCGGTGACATCCTTCGGGACCGCGCATCCGCGGCCCCGAAAGACTGTACACATATCGGGTCCCTGTCGACATCGCTACGCGGTCCAACTGTGCAGCGTCTTGATGTAATCGCCCCGCTCGACCAGGTCGCGGTCTTCGATCGCCTTGTGGCTCACGCGGCCTCTCGCCTCATCCAGACGCTCAAACTTCTGCCACGTCAGCCAGCGCTCGAGATGATCTCGCATGATCGCGACATGCCCAGGGCCGTGGCGAAGCAAGGCCGACACGAGTTGCACGACGTCGGCGCCGGCGAGGAGCGCCTTGATGCCGTCATCGGGTGTCGCCACCCCACCAGTGAGCGCAATCGACGGGCGAATGCGGCCATGCAGGATGGCGGCCCAGCGCAGTCGTAAGACTAATTCCGCACTCGTCGACAGCTGCGCCTGCGGCGTCACGGTCATTGTGCGGACGTCGATGTCGGGCTGATAGAAACGGTTGAAGAGCACGAGGCCGTCGGCACCGGCCGCGTCCAGTTGGCGGGCGAGGCTGCCTAACGCGGTGTAGTACGGCGTCAACTTGACGGCCAGCGGAATCTTCAGGTGGCGCTTGAGATCCTTCACCATGCCGATCAATCTCTCTTCGATCGCCGCAGCGGACGCGAACAGGTCCGCGGGGACGTCGTAGATGTTCAACTCGAGCGCGTTCGCCCCCGCCTGCTCGATCACGCGCGCAAATTTCAGCCACGACTCCGCCGTCCGTCCGTTCAACGATCCAATGACCGGGATGCGCACAGCCTGCTTCACCCGGGCGACGTGTTCAGCGTATTCGTCGGGCCCCAGCGGATACTCGTCGGCGGATGGGAACGACGACAGCGTTTCGCGAGATTCGTGCTCAAAGATGTCGACGTGTGCGATGTGGCCCGATTGTGCACCGGTGATTTGTTCCTCGAAGAGCGAGTGCAGCACGACCGCCGCACATCCTGCATCTTCGAGTCGTTTGATCGTGTCCAGGTGATATCCGAACGGAGATGCGCCAGCTATGAAAGGGTGTTCCAGCGCCATGCCGAGATACGTCGTGCGCATGTCCATGGCCGACTCCTACGCGTGTGTGGTTGCCGTTCTCACGAATCCTTCGCCAGCGCCATCAGCGTCAGCATCATCCTGCGTTCCACCGTTCCACTAGGCCGCTTTCGGGAGTCGATAGAGAACGTAGGTGAAACGTCCGTGCAGCCACGACTCGCCGCTGATGTCGTCGTGACGCGTGTCCACCGCTTCGGAGAGCACGTGCGCGCAATCGCCGCCAAGGCGTGAGATTTCCTGCGTGAGGCGCCTCTGCGCCGCGTCCATGAGCTCGAAGTAGCAGCGGTCCCACAGGTCGTCACGGTGCGAGAGCGTGCTGGGAACACGAATGCTCACGGCTTCAACGACATGTTCGCCGAGCAGTTCGGCGGAGATCGGCGGCAGCTCGCGGTGCCAGAAGATTCTCTTGGTCGGGTCTGTTGGATTCGGTGTCATGGTGTGTCCGGCTGCCTCTTCACTTGTGCAAGGGCACGGCCAGACGGATCTGGTCCGCGGCGCACACGATGGCGTCAGATTCCCCAGGCAACTGCATCGGAGCCGCTTGAGTTTGCGTGAACTTTTCCGCGTCGCTGCGAACGAATCCGCATCTGCCAGGCGGAGCCGCTCCACGTCGAACCCGGCCGCAGGAGCACCCATGACGAGCTGGGGCGGTTGACGTGTGCACCTCGGTTCGCTGATTTAATACACGGGTGCGCATCGTCGAGATCCGCCTGCGCGCGATCGGGCGCATCAGTTCGGCGCTGATCATCGCGGCGGTGTCATTCACGTCGTGTCGAACCACCGACTCGCGTCCGGTCCTGTCGTTCTCCGGCAGTTCGCTCGGCCCGGAAGCTGCCGTGGTCCGTCGCCAGTTGGATCGCTTCGCTACTCAGCACCCACAGGTACGCGTAGAGCTCCGCGTGACGCCTGACGCTGCGGATCAAAGACATCAGCTCTACGTCCAGTGGTTGAATGCACGATCGCCAGTACCAGACGTTCTCCAACTCGATGTCGTCTGGACGGCAGAGTTCGCTGCAGCCGGGTGGATTCTTGCGCTCGACCGCTTCGCCCCGGATGCCACCGACTTCGTCCCGGCGGCACTACACGCGTCGCGATGGCGAGGCACGCTGTACGCGCTGCCCTGGTTCGTCGATGTGGGGCTTCTCTACTTCCGCACCGATCTCGTGCGCGATGCGCCCATGTCGTTGACGAGGCTCGAAGAGGCGGCGCGTCAATCCCTGACGACCGGTGAGACTCCGTTCGGTCTGGTCTGGACAGGCGCGCGCTACGAGGGACTCATCACGGTGTTCGTGGAATATCTTGCGGCATTCGGCGGCGGCATTCTCTCAGACGAGGGGCGCGTGATCGTTGACGAGCCGAACGCGGTCGAGGCGTTATCGCGCATGTGCCGGGAGATCACGGATGGTATGGTGCCGAAGGCCGCGCTGAACTGGCGCGAAGAAGAAGCCCGGCTCGCCTTCCAGAACGGCCAGGCCGTGTTCATGCGGAACTGGCCGTATGCCTGGTCGCTCCTGCAGGAGCCTGCGCAATCGCGCGTCGCCGGGCGGGTTGCCGCGGCTCCATTTCCCGGTGTCGAGGGACACGAGCCGGTGGCCGCGTTGGGCGGCGCGCAACTCGCCGTGAACGCGCACTCCGCCCAGCCGCAACTGGCGTTTGCGCTCGCGCAATTCCTCACCGCACCTGAGCAAATGCTCGAGCGTGCCCAGCTTGCCGCGCAGTTGCCCGCGCGACGTTCGCTCTATGACAACGAAGCACTCGAACGCGTCTTGCCGATTCCGATGCGGGTACTGCGCCGGGCACTCGACGCCGCCATCCCACGTCCGGTGACACCGGTGTATAGCGAGCTCTCAGAGATCTTGCAGGTTTCTCTGCACCGGGCACTCAGCGGCCAGCAACCACCAGCGACCGCGCTCGCCGAGGCCGCAGCAAATATGCGGGCGCTGCTTTCACGATCGGGCCTGGCTGGTGACGCGAGCACTCGATGAACGGCGTGACTCATAGCCAGCGAGACGAGAGACGCCTCGCCGCCCTGTTGATCGCGCCCGCCGCGGGCCTCATCGTCGTGATGGCTCTGGTTCCGATCGTTGCAACAGTGTGGGAGGCGCTGCACGGACATGACTTGCGTCTGCCCTGGCTGGGACGTCCCTTCGTCGGCCTCGCCAACTTCGTCGAGGCTGCAAGCGATCCACGCTTTCTCTGGGCAGTCGTCCACACCGTGCTCTTCGCGCTGGTGAGCGTGCCGATCGAAATCGCGCTCGGTATGGCGCTGGCGCTGGTCATGCACCGCGCCGTGCGCGGGCGCGCCGCGATCCGTGTCGTCGCTCTGCTGCCGTGGACCGTTCCGACGATCGTCGCGGCCCTCATCTGGCGTTTTATCTTCGAGGCGTACTCCACCGCGTCGTTCGACTGGTTCGTCCATCCGCTCGCCGCCTGGGTGCCGATCATCGCTGCCGATGTGTGGAAGACCACTCCGTTTGTCGCCATCCTGCTGCTCGCCGGCCTGCAGACGATCGATCCAGCGATCGACGAAGCCGCACGCATCGACGGCGCGGGGCCGCTGCGCAGGTTCGCCACCATCACCGTGCCGCTGCTCGGGCCGGCGCTGGTCGTCGCGACGGCATTCCGCGCACTCGACGCGCTCCGCCTGTTCGATCTCGTCTACGTCATGACTGGCGGCGGACCGGGTACCGCCACGGAACCGTTGTCCCTCTATGCGTTCGTCGCGCTGATGCAACGCCTGCGCTTCGGCTATGGTGCTGCGTTGTCGATGACCGTATTTCTGCTGACGTTTGCCTTCGCGTTGATATGGATACGCACGATGGGACGTTCGCTGACCGACGATCACGCATGACACGAACCGCCGGCATCATCGCGAGCGGGCTGCTGCTTGCGCCCTTGCTGATTCCGATCTACCGGATGATGGTCGCCTCGATCACGCCGGAACCATCGCTCTTTGCGGTGCCGCTCGTGCCAACGGCGTTCTCGCTGGCGCACTATCGTGCGCTGTTCGATGAGCGGGATTTTCTCGTCCCGGTCCGCAACTCGCTGATCGTCGCGGCGACGACGACGGCGTTGGCGATTCCCATGGCTGCAGCGTGTGCCTATGCACTCGCCCGTCTGCGAGTCCGCGGCCGCGGTCTGATTCTGTCGATGATCCTCGCGGTGTCGATGTTCCCGCAGATCTCGATCGTCGGGCCGCTGTTTCTGATGCTGCGCGAGGTGCACCTGCTGAACACCTATCCTGGTCTCGTGCTTCCGTATCTCACCTTCTCAACGCCACTCGCCGTCTGGCTGCTCACCGCGTTCTTTCGTCAACTGCCGCGCGATCTCGAAGAGGCCGCAATGATCGACGGCGCATCCCGACTGCGCGCAGCGTGGGACGTCGTGCTCCCGCTGGCGGCACCGGGGATCGCCAGCGCGGCGATTCTGACCTTCCTGTACTGCTGGAACGAGTTCCTGTTCGCGCTGTCGTTCACGCTGGGTCCAGAGCGCTACACGGTGCCGGTATCGATCATGCTCTTTCGCTCGCGCTATCAGATTCCCTGGGGCGAGGTCCTGGCGGCAACCGTCGTGGCTTCGATCCCCGTGGTCATCCTCGTCCTCACCTGTCAACGCCGGATCGTCGCAGGGCTATCGGCGGGCGCGAGCAAGGGCTGATGCAGCCGGCTGGCATTCAACTCGATGGCGTATCGAAAACGTACCCGAACGGGCACGTGGCCGTTCGGCCCATCGATCTGACTGCGACGCCGGGAGAGTTTCTGGTTCTGGTCGGGCCGTCAGGGTGTGGCAAGAGCACCCTCCTGCGATTGATTGCTGGACTCGAGACGCCTTCGTCTGGGCGCATCGCGATTGGAGGGATCGACGTCACCGCATGGCCAGCGCAAGCACGCGATCTGGCGATGGTCTTTCAGAGCTACGCGCTCTATCCACACATGACGGTACGCGACAATCTCGCCTACGGCTTGAAGGTGCGCGGCGTCA
>DATCXH010000273.1:0-10207 GCA_036565925.1 Vicinamibacterales bacterium | reverse complement strand
GACGGCTTGGGGCCGATCGCGCAGCATGCGGTAACAGCCGATCAGATCCGGGTTCACATCGGCCAGCACGATGGCTCTCCTGGCCAGGCGTCCGCTGTTCAAGAGATCGAAGAACACCGCGGCGCTGCCCATGAACGGTTCGATATAGCGCGAGAACGTCGGCGGGTAGTGCTCCGACAGTACGGGGAGAAGTTGTCGCTTACCGCCGGCCCACTTCAGCAGGGGCCGGACGACTCTACGAGTGGATGCGCGCATCTGCACGCTTTAACTATCGGTCGAGGGATCCGGTTCTTTAGCCGTCTCGCCTGAGGTGTAGGGCGGGTCTTGTTCTTTGGACCCGCCGGGCCCGCTCGTGGCACGGCCTGCCCGACGAAGAGACTCGCGAAGAAGATACTCGATTTGAGCGTTCAGGCTGCGCAAATCATCGTTTGCCCAACGCTGAACGCTCTCGAGGACTGTGGCGTCGATTCGAAGGAGGAAGGGTTTCCGGTCCGCCACGTGATGAACTTATTGATGAATCGTCCCGGTGTTGAGGATCGGCTGGGCCGCCTTCTCGCCACACAGCACGACGAGGAGATTGCTGACCATGGCCGCCTTCCGTTCTTCGTCCAGCTGCACGATGCCTTTGTGTGAGAGCTGTTCGAGCGCCATCTCCACCATGCCCACTGCGCCTTCCACAATCAGCTTCCGCGCCGCGATGATGGCGCCGGCCTGTTGCCGCTGCAGCATCGCCGCGGCGATCTCCTGCGCGTAGGCCATGTGGCTGAAGCGAGCTTCGAGGACCTCGACTCCTGCCTTCTCGAGTCGCTGTTGCACTTCTTTCTTGAGGTGCTCGGCGACCGAGGCGGTGGACCCGCGGAGAGAAACAATGTGGTCTTCATGAGAGTCGTACGGGTAGCTCGTCGCTGCATTGCGAAGCGCGGCCTCGCTCTGCACGCGGACGTAGTTCTCGTAGTCGTCGACTTCGAACAGGGCCTCCGCAGTCTCGACCACCCGCCACACCACGACCGCTGCAATGTCGATCGGATTGCCGTCCTGGTCGTTGACTTTCAGTTGCGAGCTTTCGAAGTTCCGTACGCGAAGCGAGATCTTGCGCTTCCGGAAGAACGGATTCGCCCACCGCAGCCCCGTGATCTTGGCAGTGCCGACGTAGTCGCCGAACAGCTGCATGACCTTGGCCTCATTGGGCGCCACCATGAAGAAGCCCTTGAGCAGGAAGATCCAGGCCAGCACGATCGTCGGGACGGCGATCACCATGAGTGCGGGGGCGAGCTCGTCGTAGCCTCGGCGGTAAGCCTCCGCGCTGGCTGCGCCCGCGGGGATGAGGAGGAGGGGCAGGAACACCAGAGGGAGCAAGGGAAGCCCAGGAATCCCGTGACGGAGACGTTCGCGCACCATCGAAAACCTCCAATGAAGGGCCAGCGCCCTCAGCCGGTCCCGCCAAAGCCCGAAGGCGACAGCGGATGATGTCTATCTGATATCACTTAGACATCATGCTCGGCAATAAGGTTCCCTAAGCCCAGCACTGCTATTCCAGCCCGTCCCTTCTGCCGAAACGATTCACGAGAAAGTCTGTGCAAACCACCCGGTATTCGGCGGTTGTTGCCCTGATCGCGGTCGTTCTCTCGCCGATGCCTATCCGGGGGCAACAGACGCCGTCTGCTGCGTCTTTGCGGCCGGTGCCGGTCACACAGCTCGATCTGAAGCAGCCGCACCCCGAGCTCGACCGCCGACGCGTCTCGCTGCGACCCTCACGCCCCACTCCGATCAAGGACATCCTGCCGGTCCTCGTGCGCGGCACTCGATTGAGCGTCACCGCGGATCCATCGATCACCCAGACATTTGTAGGCGAGCTGAAAAACCTCACGATTCGTGAAGCGCTGGACGTCATCCTCGAGCCGTCGGGTCTCGAGTACTCGATTCGCGGCGACGTCATTCGCGTGTTCCCGCGCGAGCCGGAGACACGCTTCTTTCACATCGATTACGTGAGCACGCAGCGCACCAGCAGTCGGAGCACGTCGCACGTAACCGGCACGGATTCTCCCGACGTCTATGCGGAGCTGACTGCGGGTGTGAAGTCGTTGCTCTCAGCTGAGGGGCGTCTGAACGTCGATCGGACGGCCGCGTTGCTGCGAGTGACCGATCGTCCCAGTCGCCTCGCTCGCATCGAACAGTATCTGGACGCGGTGATGCTGCGTGTCACGCGACAGGTGCAGATCGAGGCCAAGGTCATCGACGTGGATCTGCGCGACGAATTCTCTGCGGGTGTCGACTGGCGGTCTGTGCTCGATGGACTCGCTCCGACCTCGACGCAGGCGCCGACTGCAGTAGGCGGTTCGACGCTGACCCTGAACGTCACCGACTTCGGCGCACTGCTCAAGGCGCTATCCACGCAGGGAACCGTGAACGTCCTGGCGAGTCCACGCATCATCGCGACCAACAACGAGCCCACGATCATGCGAGCCGCAACGCAGGACACACGCTCGGTGACCGATAGCATCGTCCTGAGCCTCACGGCGCAGATCAGTGCCGACGGTCTGATCCACATGAACGTCAATCCCAGCGTCACCGAGCGCACCGGCCTGGCCACGTTGCCCGTCGGTGATCAGACGACGCTCGTCACCGTGCGCGAGGCCGACACGGTGGTCCGCGTGCGGCAGGGCGAGACCGTCGTCATTGCCGGCCTGATCCGTGAGCGCCCCGATCGACGCAAATCCGATCTGGTGATTCTGTTGACGCCGACTGTCGTGAATCCCGCAGGGTCGCGCTGACGGTCTCCCATGTACGAGTCGTATTACGGGTTTGCCGAGAAGCCGTTCAGCCTCACACCAGATCCGAAGTATCTGTATCGCAGCGAGTCGCACGCCAACGCGTTCGAGTTGCTCCAATACGCCATCGATCGGCGCGAAGGCTTCGTCGTCATCACCGGCGACATCGGCACCGGCAAGACCACCGTGTGCCGCGCGTTGCTCGAGCAGACTGGCAAGAAGACGCTCACGGCGCTTGTGCTGAATCCGTTCCTGGCAGAGGAGGATCTGCTGCGCGTGATCCTGCAGGACCTCGGCGTGATCAACCGGGGAGAGGAGCGTGCCGGTGGCCGGCAGCCGAGCAAACAGGATCTGATCAACACATTGAATGACTTCCTGCTGTCGCTCATTCCACTCGGCGCCCACGCTGTGCTAATCGTCGACGAGGCGCAGAATCTGCCGTTGCCGATTCTCGAGCAAATCAGGATTCTCTCCAATCTGGAAACGAACAAAGAGAAACTGCTGCAGATCATTCTGGTCGGACAGTTGAACCTGGTGCCGCTGCTGCGATCGCCGGAGCTGCGTCAGCTCGATCAACGCGTCTCGATCCGGTATCAGCTGAAGCCGCTCACCGACGAAGAAACCGGCGCGTATATCGCTCATCGTCTCGCGATTGCCAACGGATCTCGCAGCGTCGTGTTCACCCCTGCGGCACTGAAGGTTGTGTACGAGTATTCGGGCGGCGTCCCTCGTCTGATCAACATGCTGTGCGATCGCGCACTGCTCGGTGGATATTCGGCGCAGACCACACGCATCGACGAGCATCTTGTGAGGAGCGCCGCCGAAGGGCTCGATCTCACGTCTCGCAAGAAGCCGTCATGGGTCAACCGGTTTCTCCGCGGCTCGCGACCATGAGGCGACGGTGATCGCATGAGCGTGATCCTCGACGCGCTGCGTCGGTCGCGCAGAGCGGCAATGCGGTCTGGCTCACAGACTCCGCAGGACGCGTTGCCTCACGTGCCCGCCGGATTGGGCCTCGGTGGCACATCGTCGATTCGAGCGAGCAGATCGGCTTCCCCACGCCCGCGCTCTCTCGTCGTCGGGTTAGCCCTCGTGATTGGTCTTGGCGGGTGGGCGGCGTTTCGGGTATCGCAATCCCTCATGACGAATTACGCTGCGCCCGCCCAACCGAGCAGCGCGTCTCGCGCCGCTCGCGGCACTTTACCCGCGCCGCAATCGACAACGGCGAACCAGGCCCCAGGCCTCGCCCCGGGTCAGGCCTCAGGTCTGACCCCGAACCAGGCCCGGCAATCGTCGTCACCGACGGTCGTTCTTCGCAGCACCCCTGAAGGTGAGCAGCGTGCGCCGACGATCGATGGGACGAAGCAGTTCGAGCTCGCCGTTCGTTATCAGAACCTCGGCGATTACGACGCGGCGCTCAAGCAGTACCGTGCCGTACTCGCTGCCGACAGATTCAATGTCGCGGCGTACAACAACCTCGGGGTGCTGTATCACCGTCGCGGCCTGAGGATGGAGGCGATCGAGCAATTCCGGCGGGCGATTGCGATCAACGCCGACTACGTGAAGGCGCGAAGCAACCTGGGCGTGGTGCTGATGGAGGCTGGCCGGTTCGCCGAGGCCCGCGCCGAACTGCGTGCGGCGATGACCGTCGAGCCGCGCAGCGCCGATGTCGTTGTCAATCTCGCGCTGGTCGAGCACGCCGATCGGCATCGCGACGAGGCGATCGAACTGCTCCTTCGCGCGATCGGGTATCAGCCGGCGCACGCGATGGCCCACTACAACGTCGCGGTGTTGTACGACGAGCAGGGCGCACTGACGCTGGCGTACGAGCACTACACGGACTTTCTGAAGTATGGAGGACCGGAGCAGGGCGAGCTGTTGTCGGCGGTGCAACGACGTGTGTCGATTCTCAAGCCCAGGCTGGCTACCGCGCGTTAGGCACGATTACATCCGCATCTCGCGGTCCTTCTCGGCGCGCTTTCTCTCGAGCGCGAGTTGCTTCGCTTCGCGTTTTCTCGCCAGCGCAAGCTCTCGCTCTTCCGCGCGCTGGAGTTGCCGCGCTTCTCGGTCACGCTCTCGCTCGTCCAGAATGAGAGAGCGCCAGTGCGGGTGATGTTCGAGTCGCTTCAGCCCTCGCCATACGAGGCGGCCGAATGCGGAGGACGCTCGTGCGGTGGCGTGTCGCGGTGCAGCGGGGAGTCGCTCGAGCGCATCAGCGACGATGCTCGTCGCGGAGATGTCTATCCCGCGCGGCCGTATGAAGTGGCTCACGAAATGTTGTTGCCGCTTCAGCAAGTCAGCTGGCGGTCCAGCGAGCACGGCGGTCAGCTGATGCTCGTGCTCCGCCAGAGAATTGGCCATCGTCAGCAGCCCATCTTCGGCGTCAGCGAGATACTGGAAATGCAGCGAGGCCTCGTGCTCCGGAATGAGATCGTCGTCGTAGAACGACATCACTGGCCTGCCGACGACTGCCGCATCGAGAAACGCGGTGGTCGTGATCCCGACGACGGCGGCGCTGTAGTACAGCGATTCGAAATAGTCGTCGCGTCCAAGTTCGTCGACCGGGGGACCACCGAACATCGCGACGTTACCTACGCTACGCCAATCGCCATTCGCCCATTCCGTGGTCCGCGCCGGATGGGGACGCAACAGAATCGGAAGATCCTGCACCTGCCGATTCTTCGAGCGCCGCAGGTGAGATGCCCAGCGCAGGAAGATGCCCGGTTCAGGCGGAGTGCCGGGAAGCAGTGCCGAGCCGGCCCACAGAACAAACGGGCGTTCGTCGGCGAGACCCGCGCGACGCACGAACTCGCTTCGCGACCGCGTCGGGGCTCGTGCGAACCAGCGATCACAGCATTGCGCCCCGGTCACAACGATCCGCGACTCCGGGACCGCATGCATGGTCATCGCCTCGCGCTTCTGCACGTCGTTCCAGACCAATAGTGCCTCGGGGACATCGCGGATGAGCGCCTTGCTCGACAGGTGATCCCAACTCCATACCATCACGACGGTCGGGATTCCGCGTCGTAAAGCACTTCGAAACAGATCGATCTGTGACGAGGCGACAAGTCCGATCAGCGGAGTCACGACGATCAAATCTGGCTGCCGCTGATCGAGATATCGCTCGATCTCTGGAGCGTCAGGCACGGCGTGGTCGGCGGCATCGAGCGCGCGCATCAGGGCCCGTCTGAACGGACTCCAGGCGATCAGTGGCGATTGCGCGAGGCGAAGCATGCCGATCGGCGTCCGCTCCCGTGCCCGCCGCCACAAACCGGATGAGGGTCCGTATGCGGGCTCGAAATATCGCAAGTAGTCGATCGCGAACCGGATCTTGGCTGGCAGAAACAGCGAGTCCTCATCGCGAACCGCGGTGCGTCCACAGGTGATGTTGGCGAATGCGGCGGTCAGGTGGTCGACGATCGGCTGTCCGCCGAACGACGAATCGTCCCGTTCTGCGCCCAGATGAACCTCGTGCCCGCGCCGGGCGAGCTCCTCCACGACGGAATCGAGGTTCCGGTAGTAGCCGTTGTGCAGCGCCGCGAACAGAATCTTCACAGGGGGAAAACCCGCTGTCCCATAGACGGAGATGGGATTGAAGGCGTTCGCGCGAATAATAGGCCGAGCGAGGATCCACGGGATCCCAAAATGTGATGCAAATCTTCCTGGTCCGGGACGTCCTGGATGCGTCGACGTGCCGTCGCGTGCAGGCGGCAATGGACGCCGGAACGCCAGAGGAGGCCGAGGTCCTGGATGAGGGCTTCGAAGTCCAGGACGACGTCCGCCGCGCCTCACAGATCGACATCGCGGACGCCGTGCTCGCGATGGTGGAGTCGACGCTCGATCGAACACGCGCTTCGATCGCATCGTTCTACGGCCTCGTGTTGCAGTCGCGCGAGGGGGCGAGCGTGCTGCGCTATGAAACGGGCGGCTTCTACAAGCCGCACGTCGATCGCGCGCATGTGCCGTCATGGCCGCTGACCGAACGGCGGCAGATCACGGTGGTCCTCTTTCTCGAGAGCGCCTGCGAGGCTGAGCCCACCGGTGGATTTCGCGGTGGCATCCTGCGACTCTTTCCCGACGAGAGCGATCCCATTGACATCATCCCGATCCGGGGAACGCTCGTGGCGTTCCCGGCCGGCATGCGCCACGAGGTGACACGTGTCACCGCCGGACGCCGCGACACCATCGTGGACTGGTTTTACTGAGCCCGTGTCGTGTCCGGCTTCAGCCGGACCGGCACGCGTGAGCGTTCAGCGCTCTTCGAGTTGTGTGAGATGCAGAAGCCGGTGTGCCCACGGCGCGAGGACGATGCCCATCACCCCGATGAAGACGACGCCGCTGAATAAGGCATAGAACGAGGCGAACAGCTTGCCTGCAGTCGTGTTCATGCGGTCGACCGGCCCCATGCCACTCAGAATCATCGACGCATTCAGGAACGAATCGAGCCAACCCAGTCCAGCGGTGGTGCGGTACCCGACCGTGCCGATGGCGTCAGCGACTGCCACGATCACGATGCCGAACAACAGATGGCGCGACGCGCGACGAATGAAGTGCGGCCACGGCAGCAGGTGATGGTGCTTGCGCTCGTACATACGGGCGGTCGCGTTCACGGTAATCGCGTCGCGGCGAGGTCGCGGCGGACCATGTCTGCGTACTCCGGCAGGAACCAGCCCTGCGCGATGAGTTCCTCGAGTCGCTGTTCGGCTTTCTTCGTGTAGGCGTTCGGGGTCGGATACAACTTCTTCAGCGTCGCATCGGAGAGCGGCACTTTCGTCCCGGCGAGCTGACACAATCGATCCTGCGCGTCTGTCTTGCCTTTTCCAAACACACCGTTGGTGGCGGTGGGCACGTCCACCCAGATGTTGCGAATGCCACCCTTGGCATTGCCGTACTCGTCGAGCGACAGCGCCGAGCCGTCGTTCGCCGTGTTCTGATCGACGGCAATCGGCGGCGCGTGCGGCGGTGTCTTGCCGCTCGTAATCCAGTCAACCAGATAATTCAGCGCGAGCGCGGTGAATGCACCGGCGGGGAAGTCGGTGACCGGCAATGTGCACGGATCGTTCTGGAAGCCCGGATTTTCGCGCGAGTTGTTGTGCGGCATGCCGGCGACTTCGTACAGGCGGAAGCGATTGCCAGGCTCGTCGCTATCCGGTCGCCGGTACTCGATGCCTTTCGCGGCCCAGGTGACGACCTCTGTCTGTGTCGGCATCTGGATCATCGGCACATCCACGATCGGTAGCGGCGTATTGCCGTTCGTGCTGGTCAGCAGGAAGCCGTCGAAGATCGGACCACCGTTCGCCATGCGCAGTGCCGCGTGGTCGGCGAGATAGTTGCGGACCGTGCCGCTCGACGCCGACGTGCCCATCAGCGTGACCTTCTGCACGCGATAGCCGGCGAACGGACCCTTTCCGCTCTTGATCAGCATGCCCGCCTGCGCGATCACCTCATTGGTCTGACCCATCGCTATGTTCAGCGAGGCATAGCGGTCGGCATTGAACGTCTTTAGCAGGCTGATGTTCGCCGGGCTGTGCACGATCTCGACGAACATGTGATGCCGCGTGAGAATCGACACGCGCGACCATTCGAAGATCAGCGATCGGCCACCAGCATGCAGCGCCTCCGAAATGACGATGCCGCTGAACGTGGCAGGATCCTTGGGGCGTCGCACGATGATGCGAGTCGTATACGGCGCGTCCTTGGCCGTGCCGGAGACGAAGAACTCCTCGGTCACGTACGGAAAGTCTTCGACCTTCGGTGCGTCGGGGACGATGCTGATCGCCGGGTTCGGATACATCAGGCCGGGCCCGCTGATCGCGGCTGAGATCGTCGGGACGGGCGGCGTTGCCCCGTCCACAGTCGCGGGCACGACGCTCACAATCCAGAGGCTGACGATCACCGCCAGGGGGCCACTCTTCATGTCGTCCTTCCTTCCGCCGCATGATACTGCCGCGTTTGCGACTGATTGACGACCGCGAATCCGCTGTCGAACCGCCCAATTTTCGACAGTCGGCCATCACCCTCCGTCACTGACAATCCGCGCATCTTTCACTCTCGACACAACTTAGCCACTTCGATCGACAGGAACAGCGGTTGCCCGTGTCATGTGCCGACGACATGGTGACGGGAGGTGAGCGATGACGAACAAGGTTCTTTCCATCGAGCCGGAGAACGCGCTGGGAATACTCGGGCTCTTTCTGATGTTGGTTATCGCGCGCCTCGCACCCCGTGCCTATGAGCGGCCGGAAACCGCGGCGGATCGGCTGACCAGCTTTTTGGCGCGGCGAGTGATCGACGGCATCGCGGTGATCGGCTGGCTCGCTGATCACCTGCCGACGCCGACTGCGCCGCACATCGGAGAGCCCACGCTGCAGCGTGCGCGCTAATTGGAGGATTGTGATGAGCAGACTACTGGTATTCGCGTACGGCGTGATCGCCTACGCCGTGTTCTTCGTGACCTATCTCTACGCGGCCGGCTTCGTCGGCAACCTGGTGGTGCCGAAGTCGCTCGATTCGACCCCGACCGCGCCCCTCGGGATCGCATTGCTGATCAATCTTGGCCTGCTGAGCGTCTTTGCCATTCAGCACAGCGTGATGGCGCGGCCGTGGTTCAAGCGTGCGTTGAGTCGCATAGTGCCGCAGGCCGCCGAGCGCAGCACTTACGTGCTGGCCAGCAGTCTCGCGCTCATTCTGCTCTTCTGGCAATGGAGCCCACTCGGTGGCGTGATCTGGGACGTGCAGGATCCAACCGGACGGGCGGTCCTCTATGGAGGATTCGCGTTCGGATTCCTCCTGGTGCTCGTGACGACGTTCCTGATCAATCACTTCGATCTGTTCGGGCTTCGTCAGGTATGGCTGCATTTGCTCGGCCGCGAGTATCAGCCGCTCAACTTTGTGACTCCTGGCCCATATCGCCTGGTGAGGCATCCGCTCTACGTCGGATGGCTGTTCGCGTTCTGGTCCACGCCGACGATGACACTGACGCATCTGCTGTTCGCCGTCGTGACGACCGCCTACATCCTGGTGGCAATCCGGTTCGAGGAGCGCGACCTGATCGACGCGCACCCCGAATACGCCGAGTACAAGCGACGCGTGCCGATGATGATTCCGGTACCGGCGAAGCGTGCCGCCACCGCGAGAACCGCGTCCACAGTTGGTCTGTTCGCGCTGATCTGCCTCTGGCCGTTGCACACTCTCGCCCAGGAGCACTCGCACGGCAAGCCGAGCACCAACAACGCGCTCGTTCAAGCTGTCCGCGAAGCGACAGAGCGCTTCAAGGATGTGAGCGTGGCCGAGAACGAGGAGTACCACCTCATGTTCGGCTGCGTCACTGGCGGAGACACGGGAGCGATGGGTTTTCACTATGTGAACTTGCCACTGGTGCTGGACGGCGAACTGGACCCCGCGCATCCCGAGATCGTGTTGTATGAGCCAGTCAAGGA
>DATCXH010000358.1:0-2511 GCA_036565925.1 Vicinamibacterales bacterium | reverse complement strand
CGGCGTGAGCAGTGCACCGCCGATCCCCTGAAGTGCGCGGGCTGCTACGAGGGTTTCGGTCGTCGGCGCGAGCGCACACAGCAGCGACGCGACGGCGAACCAGATAACCCCGACAACGAAGATCCGCCGGCGGCCGAACCGGTCGCCGAGGGAGCCGCCAATCAGAATCAACGACGCGAGCGTGAGCGTGTAGCCGTTCAGAATCCACTGCAAGTCGGCGACGCTCGCACCGAGCTCTGCGCCTATCGTGGGGAGTGCGACGTTCACCACGGTCATGTCGAGAAAGGCAATGCCCGACCCGAGTACAGTCGCCAGGAGAATCCAGCGCGCTGCCGGCGACCCCCACGTCACCGGCTCAACGCCAGCGATCGATGCGCGCATTGCCACACCTCAATCTGCCATAGCCAGGCGTCAGCCGACAGCTCATCGGCGATCAACAAACTACTTTGCTCTGCAAAGACATCGTGGTTGAATCGTGAGATGTTCACGAGTCTGCGGCGTGATCTGTTTCATGCGGCCCGGTCGCTGGCGAAGGCTCGCGCATTTACGTTCGTGTGTGTCGTGTCGCTGGGCATCGGGATGGTCCCAGTTATCGCGATTCCGTATTGGGCGCGCGTACTGCGGATGCCGCCTGCCGGTGTGAACACGGCGGGGCTCGTCCAACTCGTCACGACGCCGCACGGCTCGGACGAAGCCGGAGAGCGGTGGTCCTATCCGGATTTCGAGACGCTGCGCGAATCCAACACCGGGATCTCGCTGATCGGCTGGACAAGCGGAGAGAGCCAGATCGCGATTGAGACGTCGGCAGGAGCGCGCACGGAGTCTGTGGCAACCATGTTCGTCTCGACGAACTACTTCAAGACGATCGGCCTGGCGCTGGCTCGAGGCGCCGGATTCGAGGCCACAGGTGACAACCCGCTGACAGCTGAACCCGTCGTGATTCTCGGATACACCTATTGGCAGAACCAGTTGGGTTCCTATCCGGAGATCATCGGAAAGACGCTCACGTTGGATGGCATCCCTCATGTCGTGGTAGGCGTGGCGCCGGAGCATTTCTCCGGTCACATGGGTTATCAGGAGAGACAGCTCTTTCTTCCGCTCGGACGGTATGCGCCGCTGCGGGCCGATACGAAGGTTCGCTTCGACCGCGGCCACGAGTGGTTGAACATCCACGGCCGTCTTTCGCCCGGCGTCGGCATTGGTCAGGCGAGCGCGACGGTTGCCGCTGTGACCTCGCGACTCGCCACCGAGTATCCGGCTACGAATCAACTCAAGGCCGGCAGCGTCGTCCCGTACGATCCGCTCGGCTACCGCAACGAATTCAGGATCGTCGAGACCTTGTTTTTCACACTGACCGGCGCGGTGCTTGTGGTTGTCTGCCTGAATATCTCGGGCATGATGCTCGTTCGCAGCGCGATGCGCGAGCGGGAACTCTCCATTCGTCACGCGATCGGCGCAAGCCGGGGACGCCTGGTGCGCTATCTCTTGTCAGAAGCGGTCGTGCTGGCGGGGCTGGCGGCCGTTCTCGGCTCCGTCGTGCTCTTCAACGCTCCCCGGTTGTTAGCCTGGTGGACCGGGCGCCCACTTCCGTTCGAAGTCCAGCAGGCGTTGCGATTCGATCCATTCATCGTGGCGATCTGCGTCGGACTGTGCCTGGCAACCAGCGTGGTTTTCGGACTCTTACCGGCAACCCGTTTCAGTCGTCCGGTGATCATCTCTTCCCTGAAGGATGATGCCGGCGTCGGTGGGCTCCAGGCGGGACGCGTTCATCGCTTCACCGCTGCGCTGCAAGTGGCTATCGCGGTGCCGTTGATCGTCCTGAGCGCCATCGCGCTCGATCTCGTGCGTGTCACAGCAACAGGCGATCTCGGATTCGAATCCGATTCGTTGTACGCGGCACCATTGACGTTTCGCGGTGTTGCAGACGAGAGAGTGACGTTACGCATCCGAAGCCTCCGCGACACTCTGGACGCGGCGAGCGGTGTCGCGTCAGTCACGGTTGCCGATGGCCTGCCGCTGGATTTCCGGCCGCGCGGCGCGAGAGTCTCGCTGCAGGTGGACAAGAACAGCGCCCCGAGAGTCGTCTTCGCCCACACGACACGTGTCGGTGACGGTTATCTCGACACAATGGGCATCCCTCTCCTGGTCGGGCGTGGTTTCACCAATGACGACAGCGCCGGTGCCGAGATGGTGACGGTCATCTCGAAAACGCTCGCCGACCAACTGGAGCCGGACGCGCCCGCCGCAGTGGTTGGCAGGTGGTTGACGATCGAGGCTGACGGGAAGACACAACAGACTCTCATCGTCGGCGTCACGCGAGACTTCCCCACTGAGCAGATGAGTTCGCAACGAGCTCAGTTGCTGTTACCGCTGGCCCAACACCCCTCGTCCAGAGTCTTCCTGATCGCGCGTAGCGAGCCTGGCGAACCCCTCGATTCCGCTCCTGGCAGGCAAATGAAGGTGACGGCCGGCATCGAGAACGCAGTTCGCGATCTCGGCCCGGAGGTCGAT
>DATCXH010000046.1:0-4548 GCA_036565925.1 Vicinamibacterales bacterium | reverse complement strand
AACAGAGTGCAATTGCGATCGAGCACGTCTCCGCAGGGACCGAAATCGCGCGGCGTGCCTCCTCCGACATATGGGTTCCACACGCCCGCGATCGCCGGCCAGTAGAATCTCTTCCCGCCATCATCCGTCGTTAGCAGACTGATGCCGGCAGAGTCGGATTCAGTAATCCCCAGAATCGTTTCGGCTAATGTTTGAAGGACGGTGGCGGGCGAATCGGCCAGTGCGGTGACTAATGCCACGAGCGCGCGGTTCTCTTTCTCGTAATCGGGCGAACGGGAGGGGCGACGACGCAACTCCTCTGTACAAAGGATCGATTCTAGAGAAACCCCGCCATCGGGAATTGACGTTTCAAGGGAAACGGGGTTTTTGGAATTGACAGACCCGGGCATCTGTTCACCTCCACATGCTCGTCGTGACGCTTGGCGTGAATGGATTCGGGTCGGTCGCAAAGGACTTCAAAGGCTTCGGATATGCGCCGCTTGGTCGCCACTAGCTCGCCTTTTGCCTGTCGGAGGTGTCGTTGTATCGGGTTCAGCAACGCTGAAGATGAGTCCCTCGCGAACTCGGCAGGCACTCATGTGCACAAAACGCGACGACGAAACCGGCAACACTAACACACACTCTAGTTCGAACTCAAATCATTGGGCGCGCTCGCCGTGGTTGACGGCGACATGCGAGGACACCGGCGCTCGCGCATCGTCTTGCAGAGCCAAACGACCGCCGCGTGCAACCTCAATCGTCACAAGGCGTATCCGTTTTGGGTAGGCACAGTATCCGAGAACTTCAAGAGGAAGCTGGTCCAGCGCATGCATGCGCCCCTACGAATCAGCAAACCCTGGAGGAGAAAATGGTCCAGGCGCTTGAGAACCTCACTGTTGCTGACGGCGATCCCGTGAAGACAGAACACATCGAAACCGCCTTGACAGCAGGGAGTTTCGCCTATGACGACGGTGCCACTCAGACCTTCGAACATGGTGGTGGCACCACATACGTCGAGCACGAACGGCGCTCGCATGGGGAGTGGTATGTGGACAGCGAAGGCCGTTTCTGCTCGTTCTGGCCGCCCAGCTATCGTGCCTCTTACGATCTCCACTGGATCGTGGAGGATGGCAGCGTCGTTGGTCTTAAATTCACCGATCTCGACCGCGGGTCCGTTTTTGTTGGGCGTTACCGGTGACACGACGTGTGCGACGTCGCGTCATTCGTCACACGTCCGGCTCATTCACGACCAGAGTCCGCGCGGCGCGTTCACCGGCGCCGAGCGCGACAAGGCCGGGCTCGAGCACCTCGATCATTAGAGTAGCCGTTGCCGATGCAGTCGCGAATTCAAATGAGACGAAGTGGCTCCGACACACAAGACGGCGCGGCAGGTGTATTAGCTCGAGGAACTGATCGCTGGACTTGAGCACGATCGCATCCAACGTGCGTCGAATCGCATGCTCTTGGAGTGCGCTGAGTGCGGGCACCACGCGTCGGCATTGCGTCGGGACCGCACCTGACGCCGTCTGCGACGGTGTCGCCGGACCTCGGTACGGCTGAAGGTCATTCCTGAAACGTGAAACCTATCGCTACTGCCATGCGAGGTTGCTGCGTTGGGCCCAGTAGACCGTCGGTACCTCCGCAATGTTCGGCCAATCAGTCGGCTCTCGCAATATGGTGGTCGCGGTGAGATTGCTTTCGAGCTGAGCGGTCGTGACCGCGCCCGAGAGCACGACGTCCGCCCACGGTTGCGATAATGCCGCCGCGAGCGCAAGCGCATCAATCGTCGCCCTGTGCGCAACAGCCTCGACCTGAAGCGCTTTGACGTGGACGCCATCAGCTTGGTCGGTGAGCCGACCATTGGCGAGTGCCTCTTTGACGATCACGCCCCACCCGTGATCTTTCGCCTCGGCCAAAGCGGGGGCTGCCGATCGCTCGAGCAGATTCCAGGTGGCCTGCACAACCTGAAATGGATTGGCGCCGTCGATGCTGACATGAACAGCACGCCTGATCACATCAGCCTGGTTTGGTCCCGTGACGGTCAACCCGATCACGAGCCCGTTCGACCGCAGGCGCATCAGCTCTCGGAGGACGTCGGCGTTGTCGAGCACCTTGCTTTCGAGCGTGGCCGAATGAACCTGGTAGAGCTGCAGGTAATCTCCAACGATGGTGCGGCTCTCGGCGATCTGGCGTTGCAGCGTGTCGAGCGAGAGAGCCTTCACCTCGTGAACCGGGGCATCGAGCCGCCAGGATCCCGCATACGTATAGCCCCACTTCGATCCGACCGTTATCGCTTCTCTGGATACGTTGCGCGTTTTCAACCACTTCCCAAGAAAGTTCTCGGCCATCCCGTACGATCGCGCGACATCGACGTAGCGAATGCCCGCCGCGTAAGCGGCGTCCAGCATCTCGTGACAACGTCGCTCGAGATTCGCGACGCTGCGGTCGACGCCGAAATCGCGCTCGCGGCCAAGCGTGATGTACGCCGGTCGACCGAGCGCCGCAAGGCCAAGTCCCAAACGGCTAACCACCAGGCGCGTCGCGCCGAGCCGCTGTGTTGGCATTTGCACGTCACGCATGGATTCAAGAGTGTACGCGCTGGCAACCGTCGCTCTTGTCGGAATGCACCACGTTCGCGCCCTCGACGCAGTGACTCGATGTCGACCAATTGTCATCGCATCTGTGGCCTCACCGTTGGTTCGGCGCGTTCTGCGACTCAGACCTTGGCTCGGAGATTGCTGAATGTTGCTGAGTGTCGCGGGCCGGATTTCGAGATCGCTCGAACTGAATCACCCGGGCTTGTGGGAACAGCGAGGCTACTCCAACACTGCATATCCTTGGCGCGATGACCGCCATTTCTCGATAACGCTCGATAGAACGGGCCCTGGTCCAACGGCCCCTTTTCTGGCATGCCCATGTTCGACAAGACACGTATTCGCGACATTCTTCTGGCGATGGAACGGGCGGATATCGCTGCCGCCCAACGTAGTTACGAGGCGTACTTCGGCGAGGCCACGACGGTGGGTGATCGCGTATTTGATCCCGAGCACGCCGCCACGGTCGTCCGAGACCGCCCTGTACTCGAACGAATCGAGGCGTTAGAGCACGAACACGAGCAGCACGTGCAGGCGATCGCTGCGATGTCTGTCGCGCCCAGTGTAACCGTCGGCCCTGGTGCCGTCGTTCAGATAGACGATCGATTCGTGGTTGTGGTGGTGCCGTCGCCAGAATTCGCGTATGGCGAGGTCCGCATGATCGGCATCTCGACGCGTGCCCCGCTATTCAGAGCGATGAAGGGCCTTCGCCTCGGGGATGCGTTCGAGTTCAACCACCGCACCTACACAATCCGAGGCCTCTGGTGACGTTTGTGGGCATGGGCGGCGCCCACTTCTTGAGGCGTGATGTGTCGATCGGTTCTGTACGCATCAGTTCTTCATTCGGACTTCGAGTCCGCCAAGCGCACTAGCTCATCACGGCAGATCACCTCGTCGCATCGCCTTGACGAGTAGAGGAGGCGGGGCCGTTCCGCGTCGTGACGTTTGCTCGCAAAATGTGCCTGGGCGCCTCGCCCACGGTCCCGAGAAACGTGGCTCCGTCGCCGAGAGCTGCCGTGGCGCCTATATGTCAGGCGGGCTGTCGCACTGCCGTCCCTTGGTTATTGTCGATAACGTACCGCCAGAGTCCATCCGCGCCGCGGCGCACGATATCGCTTGCCGAGCCTCCAAGGTGAACATCCTCGCCGTCGGGGCCTTTGCCATCAATTGACCAGTCCACCACGATCTGGGCGGTATCGCCGCCGACGAACACATGGCGCACATTGGCCCTCAGCGGCAGACCGAGGCTCATATCGCGCTGGAATTGGGCAGCGATCTCGGTGCGATCAGTGATGGTTCGGCCGTCTTTCGCGACGAACACGGCCTCCGGGGCGTACAAGGCCATCATCGCCTCGACCTTTCCGGAATTGAATCGCTCAATCAGTGCTGGGATAACGCCTTCGGGCTCTGTCGGGAGTGAGAAAGACGTGGACATCCGGGATCTCCTGTTCGGGGTTGTTGAACCGCGATGCGGCGATGACACACATTGACCGCATCACGGGACGAAACTTTCCAATAGCCGGTCCGAATAGTTCCGATGGCGGCGCGGAATAGCCGCGACAGTGCTCACTGACGAACGCAGATGATCGTCTTCCCCGGGCGTCGCTCGGTCGGATTGAAGGCGGCGACGGCATCGTCGAGGGGCGCGACGGTGCCGATGTGCGTCCGCAGTCGTCCGTCGCGCACGCGCTGGACGATCGCACCCAGTTGGGCGCGATCGGACTCGACAACGAAGTCGACCGCCAAGCCGTTGGCTGGCCGCGCCTCGGACGGCCCGACGATGGACACCAGGGTTCCCCCGGCTCGAATAAGGCCAGCGGACCGCTTTCCGATCTCGCCGCCGATGACATCGAAGACCAGGTCGACTTTGCCGACATCGTCGAGGGTGTCGTTGTCGAGGTCGACGAACTCCTGCGCGCCGAAGTCGAGCGCCTTCTGACGGTCGGCGGCGCGTCCAGTGCCGATGACGTGGGCG
>DATCXH010000585.1:0-4458 GCA_036565925.1 Vicinamibacterales bacterium | reverse complement strand
CTCGATCGTGACCGGCCATGGAGACGATACGGTGGGATTTTCGGGCCACCGGAAATCGTAGGAGCCCACGTACCGTGACAGGATTTCGGGCGCAATTTTGACAGCCTTGATGCTCTTTTGCTCTTCGGCAGCCGTTCCGATCAGCTGGTGACGATCCTTCTCATTCTCAGCGCACACATACTCCAGCAGATCGGTATCGGGGACGAAGGTGGCTCTGACCTTCGCGGTGAGTGGTTTGCTGTAGATGTCTGGATCGCTGAAGCTCTCCTCGATTTCCATGTGTCCGAAGTCAAGGCGCCGGTAGCGTTCGGTGATGCGCATCGCCTCGGTGTGTGGGTTTCCCGCGAAGTCGATCCAGGTGGAGTCCTTGAATCCGATCGATTCCACGACGAGCGTGTCGCGTTCCCAGTGGCCGACCGAATAGCCCATGAAGCTCGGACTGGGATTTTCGGGCAGCGGGCGTCCGTCGAGAAAGATCTGGCGGAACGTGAGGTCTTCTGACAGCACGACGATGAGCGACGGTGTCTGAACGATCTTTCTGGGCAGCGCCGGGAAATGGTTGAACCGGGGACCCTCCGGGAGACATCTGATTTGCTGATCTCCGGCGCCGAAGTTCTCGCCGCGCTCCTTCAGCAGATCGTTCACAAAGGGTTTGATCTCGCTCGGCTTCAGTCCCGCGGGCAAGTAGAAGGTGGAGGGGCCACCATCGAAACCCCATAATCCTGAAAAATCGGGCTTGCCATCAGACGTTCGCGGTGCGGGAGCGGTGGGATTCGGTTTACCGTCGGCCGTTCGAGGGATGCCTGGCGTTGGATACTTCAGCCATTGAGCGTGAGCCGTCGTTGCCAACCCGATCAGCATCACGACCAATGCAGCGAGGGAGCGCATCTGCGTCATGGCTTCATCTCCTCAACAACGTTACGTCACTTCTTCTGATCACTCGTGGACGATCCCGATCCACCGAGATCCATGCGCCGGCCGTCGGGAAACTTGAGATCGCGCGAGCTGGCGCGCAGCGAGCCATCTTTCGCCTGGAATCCGACGACCGTGACCCTGGTGCCCGCAGGCAGCGAGTTGCGGTTCCATCCGAGACGCATCAGCACGGAAGGGGAGCCGCCTTCGATCTTCCACCGCTCGGATGTGCCGTCGGGTTTCTTCACATCGATGTGCAGCCACGAGTGCGGGTTCACCCACTCCATCATCACGACCTCGCCCTCGAGCGTGACCAGCTTGTTGGCATCGAACTCGGCCGAGAACGAGTGATGTGCCGACGCCGGCAGGGCGAGCGCCGCAACCATCGCAGCGACGAGTGCGATCTTCATTTGGAGTCCCTTTTCAGCAGATCTTGATAGAGGAGTCCGTCAGCGAACGGCACACATTTGTGCTCGAGCAATTGTGCCTGCGGATCGGCGACGCGGTAGAGCGGCATCTCGATCGTCCACGGTTGCGTGAACGTCTGCGGGTCGTCCAATGTCGCCTCATACGAAATGTGGTTCGGGCTCAGCAGCCTGAAACGCTCGGTGACCGTCAACTGATTGCTCGCATGATTGCCAGCGCGATCGAGCCACGACTGGCCGTTCTGCCATCTGGTGGTGACGACCAGCACGTCGCCATCCCACGTGCCGTCGGACTTGCCCATCCACGAATCGACGGGCAGTTCCGAGCGATCGCTCATGTAGATGATGCGGTGTGTCGCCGCGAACGGATACACCATGATCAGATCGCCGTCGGCCTGGAAGATCTGGAACGGCATATTGTGATACGTGACGCGCGGGACGCCGAGCATGTAGCACTTGGCCTCGGGATCAGCGGCCGGCCACTTCGCGCGGTTCTCGTTGCGTCTCGCAAGCGCCTCGGGTTTGTAGGGAATCGTGCCGCCGCGCACAACGCTCTGGCCGGCCGGAATGGCGCCGATCGCACCGAGCTGAGAGATGTCCTTCAGGCCCTCCGCCGAATGATCCTCGAGATTCCAGTACGCGGTGTTCAGCGCTTGCCAGATGCCATTGAAATTGGGCTTCCCGCCAATGCGCGGGCGGTCTCGTAGAGGCGGTTCTTCAGACCCGCCTTTCACCTGCGCCTGAACCTGTGTCATATTCGCGGCGAGCACGATCGCGGCAGCGGCGTTCAGTCCGCGAGTCCATCGATCCCATCGACGTCGCATCGGGGATATCGTATCTGACCTCGCCTCTCTGGAGGTTCCATGGACCTCAGAACGCGCGTTGTCATGCTGATGGGCGGCGGCGCCGTGCTCGCAGCTCAATCACCGGAGCCGGTCTTCGACGTTGTCTCGACGCTGATCATCGCTTCGCACGGGATGGTCGCCTGGGTCGTCGCACCGCCCTGACTCTGCCACTTCGTCCGCCGCCGCAGAAAAACTGATCGCCGCCATCGGATTCGAGCCCCGACACGTGAACGCCGGGCGGCATCTCGATCCTCTCCAGGACTTCTCCCGTGTGCGGATCGACTCGTCGCAGATCACTCTGGTCAGCTTCCAGGGTGCCGTGCCAGAGCTCTCCGTCCACCCAGGTGACGCCCGTGACGAAGCGGTTGGACTCGATCGTGCGAATGATCTTCCCGGTGTCTGGATCGACTTGATGGATCTTCCGCTCGCGATACTGTCCGACCCAGAGCGCGCCTTCGGCCCAGGCGAGTCCGGAATCGCCACCGCCACCGGGTGCCGGAATCGTCGCGAGCACACGACCGGTTTTGGGATCGATCTTCTGGATGCGATCCTCGGCAAGCTGAAACAGGTGCTCGCCGTCGAACGCCGTTCCCGCGTGCGCGGCGACGTCGATCGAGCGATGGATCTTGCCGCTGACTGGATCGATCGCGTTGATGGTGTCACCGGCCGCGAACCAGACGTGCTCACCGTCATACGTGACGCCATGCACGTGGTCCACGCCCGGAAACGGTCCGTACTCTCGCACGATGTCTGCTGCGTAGGCGTTCGTCGATCGACTCATGGTTCGAGCTTAGTCAATCGGCAGCGGCGCAGGGAGTAACAAGGTCGTCGCGAATCCTGGCAGGGGGCGGTGCCACCCAGCGGCGAGCGCGGCCGCGACCGAACGACTGTGCTTTGCCTGACTCGGCCAGCGTGTCGAGCGCTCGCTGCACGCTGCGCTGACTGCTTCCGAGTGCGAGCGCGAGAGCCGAGCTCGACCACGACTCACCGTCGCCGAGGAAGGCGAGCACCGCCGCGTGATCGTCGTCGACGGGACGTGCCAGCACCGCGATCGCGCGTGCGCGACGTGGCGAGAGCGCGAACCCTCGCGTCGTGGCGGTGATGTCGGCGATGGCACTGAGCGCCTTGCGAAGCCGCCCGACTTCGACACGCAGCCGCGCGCGATGCGAGTCATCGGCGAATCTCGATCCAAATGCGCGCGCAATGAGAGCGGCTCTGTCGACATCGGCCGGCCACGCTTCGCCCAGCGCGCGCGCGAGGGCGAACAGCACCGGCCGCGTCGCCAGCGAGACGACGATGCGACGATGACACACGACATGACGGCAGCCGTCGACAACGAGCGTGTTCGACGCCAGCAAGGCTTCGACATCTTCGAGACGAAGAAGCCGCTCTGCACTGGCCGTCATGAGCCGCGCCGCAGGCACGTTCAGCACGAGCGACGCCTGTTCCACTTCCGCGGTGAGCGCGGGAATGCGTGCGTGACGAGCCGCGTGTGCCGCGCGCGCGAGCGCGGCGCGAGCCGTCTTGGTCCGCAGGCGTCGCAGGGCGATGCCTGCGACCATCAGCTCGTGTGCGGTTCTGGAGGCGGGAGGGAAGGGCGACGGATCGAGCGCCGCAAGCATGCGCTCTGCGTCATCGATGCGGCCGATGAGAAGCAGTCGACGGATCTGCAGGTGCCGTGCATGGGCGGTATTGACACGATCGCCGTGCGCCTCGAGTGTCGCACGTGCCGCGTCGAGTGTCTTCGCCGGCCACCCGAGGTCGCGCGACACGAGTGCGACCTCCGCTTCAGCGACGACACATCGCGCGCGAGCGACCGCTTCGTGTGGACCAAACGCGCGAGCCGCACGACGCAGCAGAGTCCTGGCTCGATTGAGATCCCCGAGCTGCGCCATGGCGATCCCGCGAAGCGCGAGCGCAGGCGCGTCGTTTCGGAGCGCGACGCGCTTCAGCGCTCCCAGCGGATCGCCGGTTGCGAGCGCCTGAGCCGCGGCGGTGATCAGTGAGTCCACCTGGGCTCCTGGAATCCCGCCACACTTGTCACTCCCACCACGTTCGACACCTGGCGCTAAATCTAATCACGGAGGAAACATCAATGACGACACACGCCGTCGGGACACGCGATCAATGGCTGGCGAAGCGAGTCGAATTGCTCGCAGCCGAAAAGGCACTCACACATCGCAGCGACGAGGTGGCGCGGCTGCGGCAGGAATTGCCGTGGGTGCGAATCGACAGACCGTATCGCTTCGACACCGATGAGGGGAGCGCGTCCCTCG
>DATCXH010000665.1:0-25070 GCA_036565925.1 Vicinamibacterales bacterium | reverse complement strand
CCGCTGCTGCCGTCCGCCGTGTGGCTGTTCGCGCCGATCTACAACGCTGACGGCAACGAGAAGATCAGCTTCGACAACCGCGTCGAGCAGAACGGTCCGGTCGGCGGCGTCGGCACACGCGAGAACGCAAACGGTCTCGATTTGAATCGAGACTTCATGAAGCTCGACTCGTCCGAAGCGCGCGCACTCGTGGCGCTGTTTACACGATGGGATCCCGACCTCGTCGTTGACCTGCACACGACGAACGGGTCATATCACGGGTATCACCTGACCTACGGACCGCCCTTGCCGCCCAACACAGACCCGAGAATCGGCGCATTCACGCATGACACGCTGCTGTCCGCCGTTCGAGAGGCCATGCAAACACGCCATGGCTTCCGTACGTTCGATTACGGCAACTTCACGACGGCCGACGCGATGGACGACGAACTGGAGGGTTTCAAGCCCGGTGAGACACGGCAGAAGGTCTGGCGCACGTTCGATGCACGTCCGCGCTTTGGCACAAACTACGCCGGCCTCCGCAACCGCATCGCGATCCTGTCCGAGGCGTACAGCTATCTCGACTTCGAGCGGCGCGTGAAGGCCACCGAGGCCTTCACCGAAGAGATCATGCGCTTCGTGGCAGCAAACGGCGACGTAATTCGCTCATTGACAACGCTCGCAGATGCGAACTGGATCGCACCCGGAAGCAGCCACGAGCAGGGCGTCGCATCGAAACTACAGGCCTTATCAAAACCTGTGGACGTCCTCGTCGGTGCGATCGGCAGCACGGTGAATCCCCGATCGGGGAAAAGCATGCGAACGATGGTCGAAACCACCGCGATTCCGACCAGCATGATCGTCTACGACCGGTTCGTCTCGACCGCAACGCGGCGTGTGCCTGCGGAGTACATCGTGCCGGCCTATGAGAGCGGCGTTGCCGACATCGTCGAGCGCAAGCTACGTGAGCACGGCATTCAGGTCGAGAAACTCGAGGCGGCATCGCGCCGGGCAGTCGAACAGTTCGCGCTTACGCAGGTGCGCCATGCCGAACGAGCGTTCCAAGGTCATAAGGCCACATCGATAGAAGGCCGATTCGAACGGCGCGACATCGACGTGCCGGCAGGGTCGCTCCTCGTGCGTACAAAGCAGCCACTTGGCCGACTCGTCTTCTATCTGCTCGAACCAGAAAGCGACGATGGCCTGACGACGTGGAACTTCTTCGATTCAGCGCTGAAGGTTGGAGCCGCCCATCCGGTTTTGAAAGGTACGCCGCAGCCGTAGGGCGGGTCTTGCTCTATAGACCCGCCTGACGCCGGGTCCGAAAAGCAGGACCCGGCCTACAAACGTCCTTCAACGGCGGCCCAAACTTCAGCAGCGACCAAGGCCCGATCGCGGTCGGCGCTGAGACGCGTCCAGCTGTCCTTCTCAGCCAGACGCAAATAGCTGCTTCTCACACGGCCGAGCAGCGCGAGATCACGTTCGTAACGATCGCGATCGGCGATCTTGCGCTTCGCTGACACTTCGGGAGCGATGTCGAGCAGGAACGTGAGATCCGGCTGCGGCAGATGCCGTTGAATCTCCAGCAGCCACGCCGCATCGAGACCCTGCGCCTCGCCATACGCCACACTCGACGCGAGATAGCGATCGCAAATCAGGATCTCGCCGTCGCTGCGCCGCCGTTCGATCTCAGTGCGCCATTCGTAGCGATTGGCCACGTAGAGCAGCTGCATCACGTCGGGCGCGTAGTTGCGCGCGCCTCGCAGCGCTCGCTCGATCTCTTCGCCGATCGGTGTGCCGTAGTCAGGGAACGACAACAGATAGACACTCCGGCCACCAGCGATCAGACGATCGCGCAGCAATTCGGCCTGCGTCTGCTTGCCGCTCTGATCGAGGCCTTCGAAGGCGATGAGCAGGCCTGGCCTGAGCGGAGTCGAAGGGCGCGTCACGTCTCGAGCGCCAGCACGTCGTCGATGGTCTGGCGGCGCCGAATCACGGTCCACTGCGTCTCGTCAACGAGCACTTCGGGCGCCAGCACGCGGCGATTGTAGTTCGATGCCATGACGGCGCCATACGCGCCGGTGTCGAGCAGGGCGACGGCGTCGTTCACGCGGAGTTCGGGCAACATGCGGTCGCGCGCGAATACGTCGCTGCTTTCGCAGATGGGGCCGACAACGTCCCATGCCGTTTCTTCACTGTCTCGTGGCTGCACGGGCACGATGCGATGGAACGAGCCATAGAGCGCCGGGCGCATCAACTCGGTCATTCCGGCGTCAACAACCGCAAATTTGCGGCCGTCTGGGTTTTGCTTGGTGTCGACGACGCGGCAGACGAGGGCGCCAGAGTGCCCGACAACCGCGCGTCCCGGCTCGAGCACCACGGGCGCACCCAACCGTTTCAGTTCGGGCACGACCGCGGCCGCGTACTCGACAGGCGTGATCATGGGCCGCCCTTCATAGGCGATCCCGAGTCCGCCCCCGAGATCGACATGCTCGATGTTGAAACCGTCCTCCGTCAGATCCATCGCCAGCGAGACCAACGCGTTGGCGGCCCGACGCAGCGGCTCCGCCGTCGTGATCTGCGATCCGATGTGTATGTGCACGCCGACAAACCGCAGGCTGGTCAGGCGTCGTCGTTCAGCGTAGATTCCGCGCGCGTCGTTGAGCGGCACGCCGAACTTATTGCTCTTCAGACCGGTTGAGATGTTGGCGTGCGTCTGCGCATCGATGTCGGGATTCACTCGCAGCGCCACACGAGCCACGCGATACATGCCTCGCGCCAGTTCCGCAATGCGATCGAGTTCGCCAGCAGACTCCGCGTTGATGGTACCGATGCCCTTGGCGATCGCCATCTCGAGCTCATCGTTCGTCTTGCCGACGCCGGTGAAGACGATGTCTTTCGGGTCGAATCCGGCGCGCAACGCGACCGCCACCTCTCCACCCGAGTTGGCATCGGCCCGGCTGCCGAGCGAGCGCAACAGCCGCACCAAGGCAAGCGTCGAGTTCGCCTTCAGCGCGTAATGGATCGCGTGCGGGTAATCGGCGAACGCCGAATCGATAGACTGATATGCATGTCGGATCGCCTGCGCACTGTAGACGTAGACCGGTGTCCCCACCCGATCGACGATAGATTGCACGCTGACGCCGTCACAGAGCAGTCCCTTCGCAGAGGCTTGGAACGGTAGGTACACGAGCCACCGCATGTTATCATGCGCCCATTCTCGCTATTTCTCCGTGCACGTCCCGCTCGCTGCGTCCCGGACACCACATCGCCCATGTCCGCTGACGGTTCGTCCGCGCCTCCTCCGGCTACCGACGAGATCATCGAACGCTGCCTGAATGGTGATCAGGCGGCGTGGGAATCGATCGTGCGGATGTATCGCCGCAAGGTCTTCAACGTCGCCTATAAGTTCGTGGGACGGCACGATCAGGCGGAAGATCTCACGCAGGACGTCTTTCTCAAACTGTACAAGTCGCTCGACACCTTCGATCGCCGCGCCAACTTTCAGACGTGGCTGATCAGCGTGAGCCGCAATCTCTGCATCGATCACTATCGCGCCGTCCGCAAGGAGCGCGAGACGATCAATCGCGACGTCGATCCCGCAGACTTCGCACCGGTATCAGCCGATCCCCGCGCCGACACGCTGCTCGAACAACGCGATCGCGTGCGGCTGTTGCGACAGGCACTCGACAAACTGGCGCCGACGCTGCGCACGGCGGTGATGTTGCGCGATATCCAGGAGCTCACCTACCAGGAGATCGCCGACAAACTGCACCTGCCGGAGGGCACCGTCAAGTCGCGCATCAACCGCGGCCGCACCGAGCTGGCGCGGCAGATTCAGAAGCTGCGCGATCAGCAGGACGCCATTCCGAAAACCGGAGTATCAGGATGAATCTGACGACCGACCGCAACCAGGACGTATCCATCGTGCGGGTGAACGAGACCCGGTTGATGTATCCGATCCTTTCGGAGTTCGCCAACACCGTGACGTCGTTGATCGGCGGCGGTGATCGCAAGCTCCTCCTCGACCTGTCCACCGTCACGTATGTGGACAGCGCGACGATCGGCTGTCTGATGGATCTGTATCGTCAGGCGAGCGCAGCGGGCGGGAAGCTGAAGCTCTCCGGCGTGCAGAAGCGAGTCGAGACGATGCTCTCGATGACCGGCGCGCAGAACTTCCTGGAAATCCACGCCGACGAAGCGTCGGCGATCAAGAGCTTCGGGGCCTGATCATGCGCACCATCAAGACGACGACCGGCGCCGAGATCCCGCTCGATGGCGATCTGCTCGCCATTATGGAAACGCTCTATCGCGAGGTCACGGCCAAGCGCGAGCTGGAACGCTCATTTGAAGATCTGATGCGCGAGATCACTCATCTTATCGACCAGATGGATGAATCGGATCGGAAGGCCTACCTGCTGGAGAGCCTGTTCCTCAATACGGTGAAGTACGAGAACGACAAGCTCGAAGCGTATATGAGGAAGCTCACCAAATAAGAAGGCGGGCGGAAAACGCGAAGGCGGGTCTAAATACCCGCCTCTACGTCCAACAGGTCTAAAAGACCCGCCTCTACGTCCAACGCCGCAGTGCCGGGTCTTCAGACCCGGCGAGGTCAGTTCGCTCTCGCGATGCCAGGCACCTGCACCGGACCAGTCGCGTCGCCCTTGACCGGTTCAACCGCGCTCTCCACCAGCGTCCACGCGTCGCGCTCTTCGAGCACCTGGGCGGCAAACGCCGTGTGCAGCGCGTGCCCGCCCCGGTGCGCGACGAGGTGGCCGATGATCGGGTACCCAACGAGCGCCATATCGCCAATCACGTCCAGAATCTTGTGGCGCACGAATTCATCATCGAACCGCAGCGCGTTGTTCAACACGCCGGTGTCGCCGATGACGACAGCGTTCTCCAGTGAGCCACCCAGTGCCAGGCCCTGCTGACGCAGCATCTCCACTTCCTTCAGGAAGGTAAAGGTGCGGGCTGGCGCGATCTCATCGACGAACGAATCCCCTGTCAGACGGATCGTGCGCGACTGATGCCGCAGCAGGGGATGATCGAAGGCGATGCTGTAAGTAACCTTGAAGTGGTCCGACGGATAGAGCGCAATCCGCTTGTCGCCGCGAGTCAGCGAAATCGGACGTCGCACCTTGAGGAAACGGCGGGGCGCCTCGAGCGCTCTGACCCCGGCCTCATGAATCAGGTACACGAACGGCGCGGCGCTACCGTCCATGATCGGCACTTCCGGCGAGTTCAGCTCGACGACGACGTTGTCGATTCCCAGACTGACCAGCGCTGCGAGGAGATGCTCCACGGTGTCGACGCGCACAGCGTCGCGCATCAACCCGGTTGCGTAGTTGATGGCCCCGACGTGGTTCACCGCCGCCGGCACCTCGAGACCACCGAGGTCGGAGCGCCGGAAACGAATCCCGGAACCAGCTGCCGCAGGCTTGAGCGAGAGGGTCACCTTACGACCCGAATGCAGACCAATCCCCGCGCAGGATGTGGGTCTTTTCAGTGTCCGTTGTGCGCTCATTCGGCTCTCATGGCCTTCCGGGAGTTGAGGTTCAACGAGCAAGCCCGGTGCCAAACAGACTTATCGACCGTTTCTTAAAGCTAACTAGTGGCAGTGCATCAGTTTAGGATCACACACGCAGATCAGTGTATCTGGCAATAGGCAGAGAAAGTGGTGAGAAGGCCACATGAAATCGCGGGCAATCTGTGGCGAATGCGCCACAGGACTAGGACGCGGATTGCTGAAGGAGCGGTCGCAGGAATTGGGCAGTTGCCGACGTCCGGTGTGCGGCAATGACTTCCGGCGACCCGCTCGCAACGACTCGCCCGCCGCCCCCGCCCCCTTCCGGTCCGAGATCGATCACGAAATCCGCGCATCTGATCACATCGAGGTTGTGCTCGATAACGACTACCGTGTTGCCCTGGTCAACGAGTTTGTTGAGCACGTCCAACAGCTTGCGCGTGTCCTCGAAATGAAGACCCGTGGTCGGTTCGTCGAGGATATAGAGCGTTCGCCCTGTGCTGCGCCGCGAGAGTTCGCGGGCAAGTTTTACGCGCTGCGCTTCGCCTCCACTCAAGGTCGTGGCCGACTGACCCAGCTCGATGTAGCCGAGGCCGACGTCCTGCAGCGTCCGCAGCTTGTTGGCGATCGGCGGGAAGTTCTCGAGCAGAGGCAACGCCTGATCGACGGTCAGATCGAGCACTTCGGCGATCGACTTGCCTCGATACTGAATCTCCAGCGTCTCGCGGTTGTAACGGCGTCCCTTGCATTGCTCACAGACGACGTACACGTCCGGCAGGAAGTGCATTTCGATCGCGATCACGCCGTCGCCTTGGCACGCTTCGCATCGTCCGCCCTTCACGTTGAATGAGAAGCGTCCTGGCTTGAAGCCACGCGCCTTCGCCTCCGGCATCATCGCGAAGAGCTCGCGGATGAACGTGAACATGCCGGTGTAGGTTGCCGGGTTCGAGCGCGGGGTCCGTCCAATCGGCGACTGATCGATCTCAATGACCTTGTCGATCAGCGAGACGCCATCGATGCGCTCGTGCGCGCCGGGTTCCGCCGCGGCGCGGTAGATCGATTTCGCCAGCGAGCGATACAGGATGTCATTGACCAACGTCGACTTGCCCGAGCCGCTCACGCCGGTGACGGCAGTCAGCGTCCCGAGCGGAATCGCCACGTCGATGTTCTTCAGATTGTTCGCTCGCGCGCCTCGGATGACGATCTCGCCCTTTGACGCCGGTCGCCTCTTCGATGGCGTCGGGATGGACCGCTCGCCACGCAAATACGCACCGGTCAGCGACCCATGTCCGTCCTGGAGCAATTGAGCCGGCTCGCCCTGGAAGATCACGTGGCCACCCAACTCGCCTGCGCCCGGACCGAGATCGATCACATAGTCGGCGGTGCGAATCGTTTCCTCGTCGTGTTCGACAACGACGACGGTGTTACCAAGATCGCGGAGCCGAGTGAGCGTTGCCAGCAGCTTTCGGTTATCACGCTGATGGAGACCAATCGATGGCTCGTCCAGCACGTAGAGAACGCCGGTCAGATTCGCACCAATCTGTGTGGCCAGCCGGATACGCTGCCCCTCGCCACCAGAGAGCGTCGCTGCGCTGCGGTTGAGCGTGAGATATCCCACACCGACGTCGTACAGGAACCGGAGACGCTCGCGAATCTCGCGCAGCACGCGACTGGCGATCATCGCTTCGCGGTCGGTGAGCTCGAACGCGTCGAACAGCTCGAGCGCCTCACTGATTGGAAGATTGACGTAGTCAGCGATGCCGTGCCCTTTGACCTTCACCGCCAGACTCTGCGGTTTCAGGCGAAGACCGTGGCACGTCGGACATTCCCGCAGCGTGCGATACTGCTCGAGATCCTCCTGCACCGTCCACGAGCCTTCCTCATACCGTCGGCGAAGGTTCGGAATCACACCTTCGAATCCCTTGCCAAACGGATCCGGAACGCTCGCCTCCCGGCCGCCCGAGCGCCGTTTCGGCAGTTCGAACTCCTGATCGTCTGAGTCTTCCTCTTCTTCTTCGACCGCCGGCTTGCCTTGCTTCGGTGCGGCCTTCGCCGCTTTCACCGCTCCCGCCGGACCGTACAGGACGAGATCGCGGTGCTTCTTCGGAAGCTTCGAGAACGGTGCTTCGGGATCGATGCCGTAGGTTTTGGCCAGCGTCATCACCGCCTCGCGCACGAGCTTGCGATCCCCGCGCACCCACGGCGCGATGGCACCACCGAGCAGTGACAGCGACTCATCGGGGACGACGAGGTGCGGGTCGAAGTCGTATGTGGCGCCCAGACCCTGACAGTCTGGGCAGGCGCCGTGCGGCGAGTTGAACGAGAACGCTCGCGGTGTCATCTCTGGCATCGAGATGCCGCAGCTGATGCAGGCCAGACGCCGCGAGAACAACTGGTCGCCGCCCTCGAAGGTGTTGACCATCACGATGTCGTCGGCGAGGTTGAGTGCGACCTCGAGCGATTCCGACAGCCGGCGCTCAATGCCTGATTTCACGATCAACCGATCGACGACCACGTCGATGTTGTGATTGCGGCGACGGTCGAGCTTGATGTCCTCTTCGAGCGATCGGAATTGACCGTCGATGCGGGCTTTGGAGAACCCGCGCGTGCGCAGCGCCTGGAGCTCCTTTTTGAACTCGCCTTTGCGGCCGCGCACGATCGGCGCCAGCACGTTGATGCGGGCGTCTGTCGGATAGAGCATCACAAGATCGAGAATCCGCTCGAGTGACTGCGACGCAATCTCCCGACCGCAGTTGTAGCAGTGTGGCGTGCCGATGTTGGCGAAGAGCAGCCGCAGGTAGTCGTAGATCTCGGTGACAGTGCCGACCGTCGAACGCGGGTTCGACCCGGTGGTCTTCTGCTCGATCGAGATGGCGGGCGACAGGCCGTCGATCAGATCGACGTCCGGCTTCTCCATCTGCTCCAGAAACTGGCGGGCGTAGGCCGACAGCGATTCAACATAGCGACGCTGCCCTTCCGCGTAAATCGTGTCGAAGGCAAGCGACGACTTGCCGGACCCGGACAGACCGGTGATGACCACCAGCTGATCCCGGGGCAGATCAACGTCGACGTTCTTGAGGTTATGAACGCGGGCGCCTCGCACCGCGATCCAATCGTGCGCCATACCCACAGCCAGGAATTTCGCGAAGACTCGAAACCATCATGATATCAAATAGGCCCGATGTCGCCTCGATGGCCAGCCGACGGTCCTCGCGTGCTCGCCGCCGGCGCGGCCGTGGTGTTTGTTACCGTCTGGGCTTTTCGCTGGGTCTCGACGGGCGCAATTGAGAACGATCACTTCGTCGCACTCTCGCGCGCCCATCAACTTCTGCATGGCGACTGGCCGGTGCGTGACTTCGCCGATCCCGGCCAGCCACTCACGTATCTTCTCTCTGCCGCAGCGGCGTCACTGTTCGGCCCCACCTTGCGAACCGACGTCGCGCTCGCAATTACGCTGCTCGCGCTGGCCGCGTCACTTACGTACCTTTTGGCAGTGCGTGCCTCCGGCAGCCTGTTCATTGCCTTAGCCGCCGTCGCCGTCGAAGTCGTCGCAGCGCCGCGGCTGTACAACGCAGGCAAGATTTTCATTCCACTTGCGGGCATCGGCCTCGGCTGGCGATATGCCGATTCACCCTCGGCTCCGCGACTCATCGCTCTCGCCGCATGGACGGCCATTGCGGGCCTCTGGCATCATGACTTCATCGTCTACATGGCGATCCCGACGATCGCACTGCTCGCCGTCTCACACGAACGCTCACGAGCAACGCGGCTCGCCGCCTTGTATCTCGCCCTGACGTTCGCGTTTCTGCTCCCGTGGTTCGCTTACGTGCAGTGGGCCGGCGGCATGGTGCCCTACCTCGGCGCCGCGTTCCGGTTCGCGGCGACAGAAGCGCAACGAACGGTGACATGGCCCGGAAATGCACGAGTGATGTTTGCCGCGATCATGGCGATTCCGGTGATCGCCATCGCGCTCGCACGTCGTGCGGACGAACGACTCTCGTTCGCCCACATAGTGTTCGCAGCTGTGATGGCGTTGATTGCGAACTTTGTGCTTCTGCGCGACGTGATCGCCACACGTCTACCAGACATCGTCGCCTTGACGGTGGTGCTGGGTGCATGGATCGCTGGAAGGGTGATTCCCACACGGGTGGTCCGCACATCGGCGATTGTCGCACTCGTCTTGGCAGTGGCGTTGGTGGGGTGGCGACTGAAATCACAAGGCTACGGTGTTCCGACGCCAGGCAAGGTCGTGCGCCGGTTCGCCGCGGTGTCGAACATGCTGCGAGATGAGGCACCAGAGGTGATTCCCAATCACGAGCGCTTGCCGCTGATTCGTTACCTCTCCTCGTGTACGCCTGCCATGTCACGCGTGTTCGTCGCGGGATTCGCACCGGAGATTCCGGTCCTGTCGCGACGGCCGTTTGCCGGCGGGCTCCCCTCGTGGATTCCGGGGTACTACATCGATGCCCGCGACGTGGAACGCGGCGCAGCGCAACTCGCACGCGAAACGGTGTCGCTGGCGATCATGCTCGAAGGATCGGAATCGTTCCTAGAGGAGTGGCCCAAGCTGGCAGCCGATCTGCGCAGACGCGGCTTCGTCGAACGTACGTGGCACATGGACGGCAGTGATGTTGTGGTCTGGGTGCCCCAGGACCTCGCAGCGGGAGCACCCTCGGCGCCACCGCACTGTAAATGATCCGCGTGCGCTAAGGCCTGCGCTCTACGTTCTTTCGATTGTGCCGGTGCGAAGGCGCGAGTGGCGGTATCCGTACGCGACGTAGATCAAAGCGCCAATCACGAGCCAGATCCCAAAGCGCTCCCACGCCGTACGCGGCAGACCCCACATGGTGTACAGACAGGCGAACGTGCCGAGCACGGTCACCGGCCAGACGAAGGGCACGCGGAACGGGCGCGGGCGTGCGGGATCGATATAGCGCAACGCAAGCACACCCACGCACACGATCGCAAACGCCGAGAGCGTCCCGATGTTCGTCAAGTCGTAGATCTCATTCTCGTCGGCCAACAGCGCTCCAACCGCAACGACGATTCCGGTGATCCATGTCGTGATGTGCGGCACCCGTCGCCGTTCGCTGACCTTCGCCGCCCATGCGGGCAGCAACCCGTCGCGAGCCATCGCGAAAAAGATGCGCGGCTGGCCGTACTGAAAAACGAGCAACACGGCCGACAGCGAAATCACCGCGCCGAACGAGACGATCCAGCCCGCTGTCTTCAGACCGGCAACGTCCAGCGCTTTGGCCAACGGATCCGCCGCGCGCAGTTGCGTGTACGGCACGAGTCCGGTCGCCACGGCGCCGACGATGACGTAGATGACCGTGCAGATTGCGAGTCCGGCCAGAATGCCGATGGGCATGTTGCGCTGTGGATTTCGTGTCTCTTCCGCAGCCGTTGAAATCGCATCGAACCCGATATAGGCAAAGAAGACGATTGCCGCGCCTTGATGAATGCCGCGCCAGCCATTCGGCGCGAACGGCACGTAATTCGCCGGGTCCACATGCATCGCACCGACGACAACGAAGAAGCCGAGCACGACCAGCTTGATCACCACCATGATGTTGTTGGCACGTGCGCTCTCCTTGACGCCGAGCAGGAGAATCCACGTGATCACCATCACGATGGCGAATGCCGGGATGTTGACGAGTATCGGTATGCTGCCCAGTCGGGGCGCTGTCTCCATCAGTGCCTGCACCGCAGGATCGGAACTGAGTGAGACTGCGCGGTAGCCGTGCGTCAGCCATGGAGCCAGGTTGATTCCGACGCCGGTGAGCAACGAATTGAAGTAGCCACCCCACGCGACGGCGACGGCGATGTTGCCAACCGCGTACTCGAGGATCAGATCCCAGCCGATGATCCAGGCAACCAGTTCGCCGAGCGTCGCGTACGAATACGCGTAGGCGCTGCCGGCCTGTGGAATCATCGACGCGAGTTCGGCATAGCAGAGCGCTGCGAGCGCGCATACCGCGCCGAGCAGAATGAACGACAGAATCAGCGCCGGCCCAGCCGCAGCGCGTATGACCTCACCATCGGGCCGTACTTCGCCGGCCGCCGCGGTGCCAATCGACGAGAAGATCCCGGCGCCAATCACCGCGCCAATCGCCAGCATCACGAGATCGCCCGCGCCCAACGCCCGCTTCAGCGAATGACCATCGTCAACCGGCTGAAGAGCATCGATGGGTTTGCGGGCAAAGAGTTGCAACATGTGCTCGGATTAAATCACGTCAAATCGGTATGCCGTTTCATTGGACGCCAGAGCGAGCTCGCCCTCGGGACCGAAGGCGACACCGATAAAGCCACTGCCCGTCGCGACGAGTTCGGGCTCGCCATCGAGATCGGGAAGCCGGTAGAGGGCGCTGCCGCCGGCCAGTGCATCGACGACGTGCAGGACACCTTCATTGGGGGAAAAGGCCAGCCCTTGCGGGCGCCCGAAGGGTGTGAGCAGCGAGCGAACACCACCGTTTCGATCGATGCGATAGACGTGATCGTATGAGGCAAGTGTCGGCGCACTGACGAACAGCTCACCTGAGGGACTGATCGCGAGATGAAATGCTGCAACACTCGCTGGCAATGTCGCGAACGTCACTGCGGTGCCGTTCTTCACGCGAAAGATCGTTCCGGAACGATCGCCGACGTAGAGCGTACCGTCGGGGTCGAACGCCAGTCCGCAGGCCACGCCAAGATCCGAGGCGATGCGCTCGTGCGAACCATCCGAGTCGACGCGATACACCGCGCCTTCGAATCGGCTCGAGACGTAGAGCCTGCGATCCGGTCCCATCGCCATCGACGTCGGGTTCACGATCCCGGACACGTAGGGTTCGCGCGTGCCGGCACGCGTCACGCGAAAGATTGAGACTGGCGCCTCCTGCCCTCGCGATCCGCTATACGTGACGTACAGATTGCCCTCGACATCGAACACCGGGTTATCGACCTGGTGCAGTCCAGTCGCCCAGGCACCGCCAACCGAGACGAAGACCGTTTCGCCGACGACGTCTTCGATACGGATGGGTCGCGCACCGGTCTCCAAGTCCGGAGGCAGCGCGATGACAATCCGCACGCTCGATGCAAACAGGACACGCGCTGGCTGATCGCCGACGGTGATATCGGGCAGTTTGTCGACCGGAAATCCGTAGCCGCGAAGAGTGACCCGTCCGCCTTCGACAGCACGAAGCGGAGCGACCGAGGAAATGGTGGGACGGACTACCAACGAAACCGACGTTACAACGGCGCTCAGCTTTCGTCGAGTTCCATGTTCCAGTAGAGATAGTCCCGCCAGCTCTCAGGCGCTGTGTCTATCCCAATCGTGATGCGGATAGCGGGAGCCGAGTCAGGGCGCCGCGGCGGCCTCAGCAGTCGCATACCGGCTTCTGCGGGCGTACGGCCACCCTTCTTCCGGTTACAGCTGACGCAGCAGGTAACGATGTTCTCCCAGTCCTTGCGTCCGCCGTGAGCCACCGGGACCACGTGGTCGAAGGTCAGCTCCGAGGTCGGCAACTTCTCGTGGCAGTACTGACACGTGTGGTTGTCGCGCGCGTAAATATTCGCCCGCGAGAACGGCACGTAATCGAAGCGGCGTTTGATTCGGACGAACCGGAGGAGGCGGATAACGGAAGGCAGCTTAAGGGTGAACGACACCGCCCTTATCTCGCGGTCATGGACCGCGATCACCTCGACCTTCCCCTGGCACCAGAGCGTAATCGCCTTCTGCCAGTGAACGACCTTAAGAGGCTCGTACGACGCGTTCAGAAGGAGCGCTTGCTCCATAACTACAACTAATGATGCCGGACGCTCGGCCGGGCTGTCAAGGCTCAGTCGAGCATAAACCCTAAGCAACACAAGGGTTACGCCGTTACAATGACGCGTGGCTTTGTTACACCCCGGCAGTCTGATCGTTGCCGCCGTTCTGATGATGTCGATCTCGGTTGCCGCTTGCTCCAGTCGCGCCGTACCGCGTCCTTTCCCCGGCGCGCCCGCTCCGCCCACGACCAGCAGTGAGCCGAGCCCTCTGCCGAGCCCTGGGCCGAGCCCTGGGCCAAGCCCTGTGACGAGCCCTGGGCCGAGCCCTCGCCTCGGCGCAGAGCCCTCGGCAGTGATTGCGACGGCGCTGGCCCTGAGGGGCACACAGTATCGGAACGGTGGCAGCGAACCATCTGGGGGATTCGACTGCAGTGGTCTGGTCCAGTGGGTCTTCTCTCAACACGGCACTCCGCTGCCGCGTGAAACGCGGGAGCAGTATGAAATCGGAACGAAGGTCGATCAGGATGAGGTGCGCCCTGGCGACCTCGTCTTCTTCAAGACCGTGAGCAAAGGACCGTCGCACGTCGGCATCGCACTCGGCGGCGGCGAGTTCGTGCACGCGCCGAGTTCACGTGGCGTAGTGCGAGTTGAGAGCTATACCAAGACCGAGTATTGGGCCGATCGTTGGCTCGGTGCGAGACGCATCACACTCTCTTTACAATCGACGCAATAGCGGGTGGCGATAGGACTACGCCGCGCGGAACGCCCGCTCGCGCATCAGCAGTCGTGATGTGTGCGGCAGGAATTCGCGCACCGTCAGATCACGCTCGGTGAATGTCGTTGCAGTGCGCGTCGCCTTGACTGGCTCGATGCGGCAGTCATCATGTCCGCTCACCCGTGGCTGCGGATCGAGCACTTCGGTAAACCGCTGCGGGTACGACGGAAACGAGCTGAACGCGGTGCCGGCGACACCGCCGTATCGATCGGTCAGTTCCGAGAAGTTGCACGCCAGGAAGTCGTACACGTACGGATCGGGATTCGTGCTGAGGTAGTGCTTCACCATCTGGACAACATCTTCGAAGAATCGCTGACCATGACAGTTGGCCGAGCACGTCCCGTCGGCCCGTTCCATGCGGCGAATCCCGGGCCGGTCTGGATCGATGTGATAGAGCTCGTGGACGATGGTGTCGAGCTTGGTGATCCACGGCGCGTACCCGGCGTAGTACGACTGCTTTCGTGACTTTGTCGCAGACTGATCGCAGAAGCGTGGCAGCGAGAACGACACCATGTAGTCGATCGGCGTCCCCGCGATCGTGACGGTCGGCGATTTGGTGACGAACCACTCCGAGCGGCGAGTCAATGCGCCCGTCCGGCGGTCGCGCCAGTAGTAATACCCAGGTTCGGTTGGCGGCAGCGAGACGCAGTGGCAAGTGGCGTAGGGGCCTTCGGCATCACTCCGTCCGGCGCGCGCAAACACAAGCACGCGTGACATGTCGAGGAAAGACAGTGTGGGTACGCGCGCGACGATATCGGCCATGAGCTGGCCGATGCGCTCCGTATAGTTGATCATCCCGTGTCACTAGATCTCGGCGCGTCCCGCTGAAACTTTAGCGACGGTGCACCGGAGTGCTCAGGCAGGCGGTTCGGCTGCGGGTGGCGACGGCGTAGCAGGGCGATCGCCCTCAATAACGGTCGGGCTAGCCGGCTCTTCAAGTGGCGGCGGCACCCCGTCCGTTGTCGGCTCTGGCATCGCCACTGGAATTGCTGCGGGTGCCGGCACGGGTGGCTCATAGCCCGGCATGCGGGCGAGGATGATCTGCTGACGTCGCAATAAACGTCCACGCGGATTCGCCGGACTGTAAACACGAGGGTTGATGATCGCACCCGCGAGCAGAGCGGCTTGTTCACGTGACAGCGCAGAGGCCGGCACACCGAAGTAGGTGCGCGACGCGGCTTCAGCGCCCCACACGAGATCACCCCACTCGATCACATTGAGATAGATCTCGAAGATCCGCGCCTTCGACAGTGCTGTCTCGAGGCGCCAGGTGATCATCAGCTCCTCGAGCTTGCGCAGGGGATTGCGCGAGGGCGACAGATACAGGTTCTTGGCAAGCTGCTGCGTGATGGTGCTCGCCCCACGCAGTTCCTTTCCGTTTTCGATGCTGTCGTGAATGGACTTCTTGATCTCTGCGATGTCCACGCCTTCATGGTCGAAGAACGCGCTGTCTTCAGCAGCAAGCACCGCGCGGCGCAGATTGATAGAGATTCGTGAGTACGGCACCCATCGCTGCACGCGCTTCACCGGCCTGCCTGCGGCGGCCGCTTCGCGCTCGCGCAGTTCCATGAACGCGGTGGCCTTCGGGTTCGTCCTGGCCAACAGACGCACATCCGGCAACGTGAGATACACGTACGAGAGAACGCTGAACGCGACCGCACCAATGCCGGCCGCTATGCGCAGGACGCGAGTCCCTGGAACGCGCTTCATCCCGCCACCACGATCCTGATGCGCGCGCCGACACGCGGCGCCACGCCGGCCGATAATTGATTCATCGCCGCGAGCGTCGACGCTCCGATCGCGCCGCCTGACCGGTCGGCAAGGGAGTCCCACGTATCGCCATTCCGAACCGTATAGAAATCGACGCGCGACGGACGGATCGCTTGCGCCTCAGAGGTCGTCAACGGGCGAAACGAACGAATTGCATTCGTGAAGAGGCCATCGACGTTGTCGAAGCCGGCAGGCGCGACAAGCCCGGCGACCAGGTAGTAGGCGCCGCCGTGTGCGATGTGTGCGGCGCGGCTCCTGACCTCGCCGAGCCCTTCGACCGTGCCTTGATACACACCGACGAACGCGTCGAGCCCGTTGATCGTCGTCCGATCGCCCGAGACCGCCTGGAACCCCGCAGCCTGCATGTGTGCCGCTGCGACGTCACGAGCCGTCTGACCTTGTGGTTTGGTGACGCCCTGCAAGAGCATGAACACATCGGCATCGGGCGCCTTGGCAACGACCTGCTGCGGGCTGTTCGCGATCTGCCACTTCGGAGGAAAGTCGATCCGGAATCTGAGCGGCGGGTGCAGGAACGCGCTTCCTCGAATGACGCCTTGCTCGGGATTGTCGCCAAAGATGATGCCGTCGATGCGTCGCTCGAGCCCCTCGCGATTGGTGACGAAGTCCGACCGGCCGGCACTGAGCTTTGCCACCGTCGGTTTGATCTCGGCCACACGCGCCAGCGGCTCCGGATGTGTCGAGAGCCAATTGGGAATGCCCTTGCGATCACCGCTCGCTTCGTCCAGCCGTCCCAGCGTCGACAGCATGCCCGGCACGCCAGCCGGATCCCACCCGCCCGAGGCGGCATACCGCGCGCCGAGTTGATCGGCCTGCAGTTCGTCTTCGCGTCCGTACCTCAGGAACAACAGCCCCAGGGCCTGCTCGGAGATTTGCCCGAAGGGGCGTGCCGCGGGGACGAACACGCCAAGTGCACCCAGCGCCGCGACACCGCCAACGGTTCGGGTGTACTGGCGCACCGAATGGCGCGCGGTGACGTGACCGATCTCGTGACCGAGCACGCCGACCAGTTCGGCCTCGTCGTTCAGAAACGGCAAGATGCCGCGCGTGATGTAGATGAATCCGCCAGGCAGGGCAAAGGCGTTAATCGCCGGCTGATCGACGACCGTGAACTGCCATGGAAGGTTGGGCCGCTCGGAAAGCTTCGCGAGACGGAGGCCGATGTCGCTGATGTACTTGGCGAGCTCGAGGTCGGCATAGACGCCCATCTCGGCTCGCACCTGGGCATCAGATTCGCGACCCATGGCGATCTCCTGCGACTCGCTCATCAGCGTGAACTCACGCTGCCCCGTCACGGGGTTGGTCGCGCAGCTTGCGACCAGAACGACCAGCAGCAGGAAGAGCGCCCGCACAGTGTTTTCGTTAGGCGCCCGCCATCGCCGGGCGTAGCGCCGCGTTCGCCGCGGCGACCCCGGCACCTTCGGGCACACGGTGTCCATGAGTCACCAACGCGCCCTCGAGCGCAGCCAGGAACTGCAGCAACGTCTGCGGTGTTGAACTGGCGCCCATCAATCCGACACGCCAGATCTTTCCGGCGAGTGGACCGAGTCCAGCACCAACCTCGATGTTGTATGTCGACAGCAGCGTCTTTCGGATCGCGGCCTCGTCAACTCCTGATGGAACACGGACCGTGTTCAACGTCCACAACCGCTCTCCTGGCGGTGGCAGCAGTGAGAGCCCCATCGCCTCCACACCAGCAGCCAGTGCCAGATGATGACGCTCATGACGGGCCAGTCTGGCGGCAAGACCTTCCTCTTCCACCATCTCCAGTGCTTCGCGAAGCGCGTAGATCAATGACGTGCACATCGTGTGGTGATACTTGCGCCCGACCCAGTAGTCCTCGAGTAACCGCAGATCGAGATAAAAGCTGCGGCACTTCACCAGCCGTTCGCGCGCAGCGCCAGATACCGCCAACGGCGCGACACCCGACGGTGCGCCAATGCACTTCTGGCTGCACGAATAGGCGACGTCAACGCCCCACCCGGCGAGATCGACGTCCTGACCACCGAGCGACGTCACCGTATCGACGATCGTCAACGCTCCCTTTTCGCGTGCGATTGCCGCCAACTCCTTCACCGGGTTCCGTACGCCGGTCGATGTTTCGGCATGGACGATGCCGACCACGTCGGCACCTTCGCGCGACAGTTCATCGCGCAACCGCTGCGGATCGACCGCACGACCCCACTCGACGTCAATACGCCGCACGCGCGCACCGTACCGCGCGAGGATCTCCACGAGACGATCGCCGAAGTACCCCGTCACGATCACGACGGCACGCATGCCGTCGGAGACGACATTCGCGACCGCAGCCTCCATAGCGGAGGTCCCCGTTCCAGAGGTCGCGAGCGTCAGAGACTTACTGTCGACACGAAATACCCGTTGCAGTGATGCACGAACCTCGTCCAGCATCGGCACGAAGTCCGGATCGAGATGGCTGAGGACGGGCGCGGCGAGCGCGCGTATCACGCGCGGCGGAATCAGGCTCGGACCAGGGCCGAGCAAAACACGTTCAGTGGCAGGAAGCGGCATGTGTATGTTGGTCAACGGACGTGGTAATGAGCGGAATCGTCAATGTAGCGCAGAGGCTTTTGCCTCCACGGGGATGAGTGCGTCCAGCTGCCGGCGAATGATATCCACGACTTCTGAGCTCACCGGACGCAGCGGCGGCCGCGGCGGTCCACCGGCATACCCTTTCAATTCTAGTGCGGCTTTGAGACCGGGCACGCCGTAGCTCGTTCCAACCGAGCGCGCCAGCGGCATCAAACGTCGTTGCAGCGCATGGGCTTCGTCGAGACGCTTCTCGCGCACGAGCGTAAGCATCAGCACGCACTCGGCCGGCGCCAACGAGGCCAACGCCAGGATCGCGCCATCGCATCCCGCACACAACGCGTGCACGAGCGTGGTGGCCGATCCGGCGAGCACGGTGAAGTCGTCCGGCGTGCGCGCAACATATTCAGCGATCTGTCCGATGTCCGACCCCGATTCCTTCATCCCGACGATGTTCGGGTGAACGGCGAGACGCTCAACGGCATCGGGCAGGAGATTCACGCCGGTGTAGAGCGTGACGTTGTAGAGGAGCACCGGCACGGGCGACGCGTCAGCGACTTCAGTGAAATGACGAACGAACGCGTCGGTCGTCATCTGTGGTTTGAAAAACGATGGCGTGCGCACGAGCGCAGCGTCCGCACCAGCGGCGGCGGCACGGCGAGTCGCGGCAATCGTTGCGCGTGTGGATTCGCGACCCGTACCTGCAATCAGCGGCCGAGACGAAGGCACAGCTGCACGGACGATTTCAACTACGCGATCGGCTTCGGCGTCCTCGAGGGAAGCCGCTTCGCCGTTGGACCCGAGCACGACGAGCCCGGTCAATGGCGTCGTCATCCAGCGACTGACGTTGGCCGCGAGAGCGCGCTCATCCACCGTGCCATCGTCGCGAAACGGCGTCGCGATCGGCGTGTAGATGCCGGCAAAAGGTTTCATCGTTCCAATTGTATAGGCGCACGGCCGGTGCTCTGAACCACCAAGTTCACGCCGAGCACGACCATGAAGATGGCGGCCGCGGGTGCGAGCGCCCACGGTGCATCGCCGATGAGCGCGACGTTCGCGGCATCTTGCAGCATGGTGCCCCATGTCGGCGTGGTGTCGGGAAACCCGAGACCGACAAAGGACATCGTCGACTCAGCGAGGATGAACGCCGGCAGCAGCAGGCTGGCTTGTGTACCGAGATAACCAAGTGTTGCAGGGAGCAAATGTCGAGTGAGCAAGCGTGTAGGGCTGGCGCCCGCAGCACGCGCCGCGATTGCATACTCTCGGTCACGCTCGACGAGCACGATCGCGCGCACACCGCGAGCCACCATCGGCCAGCCGAGCAGCGCAAAAATCATGAGCAGCAGCACAAAGACCGTCGACGCAGGAAGCACCAGCGGCATCACCGCGCGCAGCGCAAGCGTGACGTAGATCGCCGGGAGCACGACGACGAACTCGGATACTCGTGAGAGAAGCGCATCGAGCCGACCTCCCGCATAGCCGGCAACGCCACCGACCAGCGCACCGACCGCGGTCGCGAAGAGCGTCGCGAGTACGCCTAACGCCAGCGTCGCACGCGACCCGTGCAGGAGTCGCGAGAAGCGGTCGCGTCCAAACGCATCGGCGCCGAGCAGCAGCAATGGCACGCCGTTATCAGGATCAGCCGAGACGAGCACACCTCCACTAAACCAGCGCAGCGGCACATGCCTCGCTCGGTCTTCCTCGAACCGTCTCTCGAGACGGCTGACGATCCGCAACGGATGTAGATGCGGCGCGGCCATCCCGTCGCCGAGATGTATTTGTGTCGGCGGCGCGTACAACAAGTCGGAAAAGCGTTGATTCGGAGAATTGGGTGAGAGCCACGGTGCGCCGCACGCGGCGAGCACAATCAGGCCGAGCAGCACCGCTCCCGCGATCCTCACGCCTCGATGTCCTCGCGCACGCGCGGATCGGCCGCCGCCAGTAGGAGATCACCGAGCAACGTGCCGAAGGCGAGAAAGCCTGCGCCCGCGGCCGCGCATGCCGAGACGAGATAAATGTCGCGTGCGCGAAGCGCCTCGTACATCAACCGTCCGATGCCCGGCCACGCCGTCACGAACTCGACGATGAAAGATCCGGAGAGCAGCGATCCGATCACCAGACCGTAGACGCCGCAGATTGGGCGAATAGACACCCGCCATGCATGACGCCAGATGATCTCGCGCCTGGGCACGCCGCGCGCAATCGCCGCGAGGAGGAACGGTTGACGCACGGCCTCCGACATCGACTGGGACTGCAAACGTTCGAACGCGGCGGCAATCGGCAACGCCAACGCGAGCGTGGGCAGCGCGAGATGCCACGCCACGTCGATCATCGATTCCGCCCAGGCCGGATCGACAGTTCCTGCCGACGACATCCCACTCGTCGGCAGCCACCGCGTTCGCGCCGCGATGAACACCAGCATCAGCGACATGAGCAGTGGTGGCACGGAGATGAACATGACGGATGCGCCGCGCACCAGATTCGAAAGCCATCCTGTGCGGCGAGTGCCAGTGAAGATGCCAAGCCCGATCCCCACCAGCGTTGCCACGATCAACGCGGATACGGCAAGCACCGCCGTATTGCTTGCGGCCTTGACGACCAGCGGTCCGACCGGGCGGTTATAGAGAAATGAGTCGCCGAAATCGAGACGGGCCGCGCGCGCGAGCCAGCTTCCCAACTGCGCAATCGGATGGCGATCGAGGCCAAAGCGTGTGCGAGCCGCCTCGATTTCGACGGGCGACGCGAACAGTCCGAGTTGCGAGGTGACGTCACCGGGAGCGAGACGGGTGAGCAACAGTGCGGCCGACGAGGTACATAACAGCAGGACGATCGAGAACGCGAGCCGGCGGATCAGGAAGCGCGCCATCGAGGCTGTGACGTCAGGGCCCTGCGACGCTGAGTGAGTCGGCGTTCCACAAGATGGGCGGGCGCATCACTGACGGCACCACACCCATTGTGCGTTTGCTATGCGCAAAGTACAAGCGTGGTGCCACGAAGTACAGCACCGGGACGTTCTCGGCGAAGATGCGCTGCGCGTCGTTGAACAACTCGCGACGCCGCTCGGGATCCACCGTCGCCGCCTGCTCGTGCATGATCGTGTCGATCCGGATTTCCCATTCCGTCGCCGGCGTCTTCTGGTTCATGTTCCACAAATGGGTCGATCCCGAGCTGAGCCAGAAATCCAGATTGCCGGCTGGATCGAGCTGCGTCATGAACGGCCGCATATAGATCGCGTCGTACTGACAGCCGAGCAGCCGCTCGATCATCGTTGGATATTCCAACGGCGCCGCGTCGAACGCCACGCCGATCTTCGCCGCCTGGTCTCGAAGAACGGCGACGCCACGCTCGTAGCTGGAGTTGCCGCGCTGGGTGATCACGGTAAAGCGGGCCTCCACACCGTCGCTGCTTTCCACGACGCCGTTGCCGTTGCGATCTTCGAGGCCGATGCTCTTCAGCAATTCACGCGCGCGATTCACGTCATGCGGATATCGCGGCACATTTGGAGAGAACCATGGCTTATTCCCCGGTGTGATCGGGCCCCACACCGGAACCGCTTCACCAAGGAACACCGTCTGCGCGAACTCCTCTCGATCAACGGCGTGCGAGAGGGCCTGACGGAACTCGCGCTTCTGTACGAACGCCTGCCGGCGATCGGCCTTCTTGATCTCGGGATTCATGCAGAACCAGAGCGCGTCAGCATCGGGCCCGACACCGCCCTCGATCAAGGTGAGCTTGCCTTCTTCTTCGGCGCGCCGTACGGGCACGTAGTCGTCGGGGCGTAGCTCGCTCTGCGTGAGATCGGTCGTGCCCGCCTGCAGGGCAAGGAGCTCCGCGTTCTGCTCGGGAATGAACTGCAGGATGAGACGATCGAGGTACGGCAGCTTTTGGCCGTCACCAGCGGAGCGCCAGTACATGGGGTTGCGATCGAAGACTAGACGCTCCCCCGGCTTGAACTCGCGCAGCACAAATGGTCCGGTGCCGACGATCTCGGAGGGAGGCGTCGCGGTGTTCCAGGCCTGTGAGAACGTTCCAGCCTTGTAGGCGCTCTCGAGCTTGTGCTTCGGCAGAATCGGGAACATGTCGAGGAGCGCGATTCCCGCCCCCGAGGCTTGCGCGAATGTCACGACGACGGTCGATGCATCCGGCGCGGTCGCCTGAATCGGCTTCCCGCCCGGCATCACGCTGGTCGGCACCACGCTCTTGACCTTCGGGTCGTACATCGCCTGCAGCGTGAAGAGCACGTCGGCCGATGTGAAGGGGGTGCCGTCTGACCAGGTCACTCCGGGCCGCAGGTGCAGGGTGTGGGTAAGGCCGTCATTAGTCGATTCCCACTTCTCGGCGAGCCAGGGCTCGAGCTCGAACGTTGACCGGTTCACCCGGACGAGCGAGCCCTGCGTCAGCATGGCGAACATGTCGCTTGGCTGATCGGCCGCCATCAGACGATTGAAGGTCCTGGGCACCCCCCTCGCGGATGCGATCAGTTGTCCGCCGCGCTTGGGCGTGCTCGCGGTATTCGCAGCTGAATCCCGAGACGGGCAGCCGCGCATGAGCAGACCGACGACCGCGAGGACGGAGACCGTGACGAGGACGCCGGTGAAGCGCGGGGAGAACCGGGTCATTTCCGGTCACCCCGGCCAAGTTCTTGGCCGATGAAAATCACCGTGCAAATTTCAACCATTCAGTTCGCAAATTTTGCGTGCATCGCGTGTGGCTCGCCGTACGGCCAAGCGACTGTCCCCGGTCTCGTATCGGCCGAGCTCGGTGGAACCGACAATCTCGAGCTCGAAGTCTAGCGCGCTCAGCGTGTTGAGAGTAGGTATACAGCCAGCCTCCCTAGTTGGCACTCACTCCGCAATAGTCCCTGCACACACAAGGAGTTTTATGGCGGCATCACTTCCCATGGAATCGGGGCTGAATGGGCCTCGCCTCGGACGCAGCGTCTCGATCGACCAGGCGGCGGAGCTGCTCCACGTCTCGCGTCGCACTATTTATAACCGGATTCGTGATGGCCGGCTGGTGACCATTCGCACGATCGGTGGGTCACAGCGTGTGCTGCTCGAGTCACTCAACGAACACGGCGTCTCGACTCAACTCCTTTCATCCCCCATTCAGTCATCGTTCGCGGTTAGGCCGATCGCCGGCAACTAGGGACCGTTTCAGCTGCGGGGGAAACCCATGACCACCGTTTCACGCCCTCTCGCGTTTCGCGTCGCTCGTTTGACACTCTCGTGCCTTGCTCTATCGGGCCTGGTGCTCGCGACGGCAACGAGTGCGAGCGCACAGTCACGTCATGCCCGAGTTTCGCGAGATCTCGAGCAGCGGCTGCAGGCGGGAGACACCGAGGCGACGAGCGTCATCGTCGCCGGAACCCCTGAGCAGATTGCGCGCATCGCGGCTCGTCACGGTCTGCGGGTTACCAAGCAGCTCGAGACGGGTGCGGCACTCGAGGTGCCAGCCGGCGCCCTGGAATCGGTGGCCAATGACAGCGAAGTCGATTCGCTCTCGAGCAACCTCCTCGTCGAAGCCCATATGGCTGTCACGAACCAGACCATTGGCGCCGACCTGGTGCAGCAGGGCGGCTGGGCGCCCGGCATCGGTCCGCTCAGCGGTGCTGGCGTTGGCGTGGCGGTGATCGATTCCGGCGTGGCGCAGATGCCGGAGTTGCGCGGCCGGATCATCGCGAGCAAAGACTTCACCGACGACCACGGTCTTGGTCAGGATCAGCACGGCCACGGCACGCACGTCGCCGGCATCATCGCCGCGTCGGGGGCGAACCGGTTCGACGAGACGCGCGGCGTCGCGCCGGGCGCGAACATCATCAGCCTCAAAGTGCTCAACGCGCAGGGCAAGGGCCTCGCGGCGGACGTCATTCAGGCGATCGATTGGGCGGTCAAGAACCGCGCGCGCTACAACATACGGGTCATCAACATGTCGCTCGGCGGCGCGGTGACGCAGGGCTATCGCGACGATCCGATTTGCCAGGCCGTCGAACGCGCTTACCGCGCCGGCATCGTCGTGGTGGCGTCTGCGGGTAACTTCGGCAAGACCGCCGACGGCAAAGCGATCTACGGCGGCATCACCACGCCCGGTATCTCGCCGTTCGCGATTACGGTCGGTGCCCTGAATACCAAGGGCACACCGTGGCGTTCGGACGACGAGGTCGCGAGCTACAGCTCGAAGGGACCAACGCTCTTTGATCGCCTGATCAAGCCGGACCTCGTGGCGCCGGGCAATAAGATTCTCAGCCTCAGCGCGCCCGGATCCACACTGGCCCGCGAGCACCCCGAGCTGGTGACTGGCTCCGGACAGAACGCACGACTGCAGCTGTCCGGCACCAGCATGGCAGCGGCGGTGGTTTCTGGATCTGTAGCGGTGCTGATAGAGGGCAAAGTTCGCGGGACCGAGACGATTCGAAGACTTGTTCAGCAAAACAGTATCCGCGTGTCAGGAGGGCTCGTGGCCACCGGCGCCGGAGCGATCAGCCTCGATTTGGCGCTCGCAGCAACGTTGCCTCGGAGCGACTTGGAAAACACGCTTCACGAAGATGGCACGAAGCCTTCGACGATCGCGTTCTGTGCACAGATCGTGTGCGGTAACCAGACCGCGGGTAACGCGCTTGTGTGGGGCGACGCCCTGGTCTGGGGCGACGCCCTGGTATGGGGTGATGCCCTGGTCTGGGGTGATGCCCTGGTCTGGGGTGATGCC
>DATCXH010000687.1:0-6365 GCA_036565925.1 Vicinamibacterales bacterium | reverse complement strand
GGCTCGACGAGTCGGCTGCGGTGATGGCGGCAGTCGCACGAGCAGGCGCAGACGAAGTGATCGTGAAACTCAAGGCCGGTTTGGAGACGCAGCTCGGACCGACATGGCCCGGCGGCGTCGATGTGTCATTCGGCCAGTGGCAGAAGCTCGCGCTGGCGCGCGGCTTCATGCGCGATGAACCGCTGGTCCTCGTCCTCGACGAGCCCACCGCTGCGCTCGATGCGGAGACGGAGCACGCGCTCTTTGAACGCTACGCGGCCGCAACGCGCGGCGGCGACGCGCCACACACAAACGGCCGCATCACGATCCTCGTGTCGCACCGCTTCTCCACCGTGCGCATGGCCGATCTCATCGTCGTCCTCGATGGCGCGAAAGTCGTCGAGGTCGGATCGCATGAGGAACTGATGGCGAAACGCGGCCAGTACTCCGAGCTGTATGGAATCCAAGCTGCCGCCTACAGATAAGAGCGCCGGGTCCAAAGAACAGGACCCGGCCTACAGGTGTCAGGCGTAGTGTCCGGCTTTCTTGGGCGCCGGAGCGCTATGCGCGTAGGCGCCAGCCGGACTATCGGACGCGGCTAATTGTTCGACGCGTTTGACGCCGGGTAACTGCACGGTGAAGAACCGGTACAGCAGCCACGAGTCGACGATACCGACCGCGAACAAAACCAGGAATGCGAGATTGCTCTCGACGACCCCGAGGCTTTGCAGCAGCGCAGACAGCCCGAAGCCGACCACCCACGCATCGAAACTCATACACACGCGCCGGAACGTTTCGGGCCGAATGCGCTGAATGAGATACGCCCCGATCGGCACGCCGACGAAGATGCTGGGCAAGATGTATGGAATGAGGCCAAAACTCTCGACTGTGTACAGTCCAGCGTAGTAGTACGCCACTGCCGTAAAGGACGACTCGGCGAGACGGATGAACCCGAGCGCAGCGCGGAAGTCGGTTTTCGCGAGGCCCTGATTGCTCAGCATCACCGCGAGCGGTGGACCCGAGATCGTCGTCACGGAGTAGAGGACGCCAACACCGCCGCCGAACGCAAAGCCGACCGATCGCTCGGCCTGGATCGGACGACGGTAGCCGGCCGCCTGAACGAGGATCAACGGCAGCAGCACGATGAACGTGCCGAATTTGAGCCAACCCGGATTGACCTGCGACACGAGCGCAGTGCCAATCAACACACCCGGTGCGAGACCAATCACAATCGGCAGCACGCGACGCCACACCACCGGAAGCGCGGCCCGATTCACCCACAACACGTACGCGTTGAGCGCGACCTCAATCGGCACCAGCGCCGGATTGAGGACGCGGTTGGTCAGGAACAACAGCGCGAGCGGCACGGTAATCGAGGAGAACCCGTAGCCGAGCGCGCCGTTGACGATCGCGGCGCCGAACGTGATGGCGACCAGTGGCAGTGCGTATTCCATGGTTCGAATCCCGTGGCATGTCCCGCCCTAGCCTTCGCGAAGGCCGACAATGCCCTCCGTTCTAACGTGTCCGCAACGCCATGCGCAGCGTCACGCCGACTGTTCGGCCGTCACCGGGCTGACCGACATAGAGACCGGTGTTACCAGGTGCTGCCGTGAGCAACTCGAAGTAGTCCTTGTCGAGCAGATTGCGCGACCACAGCGACACCGTCCAGCCGTCCGTCCAACGGAAGCCGACGCGCGCGTTCACGAGTGAGTAACCGTCCACGATCAGATAGCGGGAGGCGCTGGGGCTCGACGAGAACGACGAGCGATAGCTGGTGTCCAGCGCCAGGAAAAAGTCGCCGGTGCGACTCAGCAAGCGCGACGGGTTCGAATACTCAGCGCCAAACGAGCCTGCCCATTTCGAGATGCCCGGCAGCACCGAGCCCGAGATGTCCTTCACCTGCGGACCACCGGTGTCCTCGAGCGGAGGAGGCGCATCGCGGAACGTGATGTATCGACCATCGGTGTACGCGGCGGCGCCGTAGAACGACAGATGTCGTGTCGCTCGTGCCGAGCCGTCGAATTCGACGCCACGCACCCGCACTTTCTCGGCGTTGGCGAGATACCCGCGCAGCACGCCGACACTCGCATTCACGACCTGTGCCTGGAAGTCCTTGATGTCGGTGTTGTAGACCGTGACGTTGGCGGTGGTGTTGCGGAACGGCGTCGTCTTGACGCCGAACTCGACGTGATGAACGTCTTCCGGCTTGACCGTGGCAGCCGCCAGCACCGGCCGATCCTGCGCATCGGTTGGCACGCCGTTGAGATTGAGACCGACCGATTTGAAGCCTGTTGCGTAGGTGCCGAACGTGTTCACGCTCTGCAGCAGTCGATAGGCAACGGTCAACTGTCCGGACAGATTGTCGTCGCTCACATCGGCCGCATACTTCTGCGGCGCGAGCACTGAACGCTGCAGCGCGATCAGCGCCGGATCGGTGGTCTGCAGACCGCCGTAGATCTGCTGATCGAAGTCCACTTGCTTCTGGTCGTAGTTGAAGCGCAGACCAGGCAACACGCGCAGCCGATCGGTCACCGCGATCTCGAGTTGCCCGTACGTCGCGGCACTCACGTTGCGAAACTTCAGATACTGATTGAACCCGTACCCGTCCAGCAGCCCCGGCGTCGCGGCCGCGGGGCTGGGTGCGAGCAGAAAGCGCGCCGCCGCGTCGCCCTGTTCCTGCGTGAAGGACGGATTGGAATCGATGCCCTGGTGGAACGCGAACGCACCGACGACGACGCCGATGTCGTCGGTCAGGTCACCGGCGTAACGAACCTCCTGCGTCCACTGACGCTGCTTCGACGGTGCCGCCGAGATCGGCGTCACCGACAGGCCGATGAAGTCGCGATCGTTCGACGGATCCCAGTTCCAATAGCGCCAGCCGCTGGTCGACGTGATTCGGCCGCGCCAGACCTTCCAATCGATGTTCAGCGACGCGCCGCCCATGTCCTGATTCGAGCGGAGCGGCGTATCGATATCGGTGAGGCGGTCGAACGCGTTGAAGCTGGGCGCCGTGTAGTGCAGGTCGGAGGCGATCTGCGCGTACTGCCGGTTGGGATTGCGCAGTGTGGGCGCGACACCGGCGACGACCTGCGTGTAGCCCTCCGGACGCTGTCGCGTGTGATCGAGCGCAAGCGTCACTGCGGTCCGATCGGACGGCGCGAACAGCACCTGACCGCGGACGCCGACGTTGTTCAGTCCGTTCTGATCGTTGCCGGTGACGACGTTGTGAACCTGGCCCTGACGTGTGGTACCGGAGAACGAGAGGCGGCCGGCGATCTTTTCGGCGAGCGGACCCGAGATCGATGCTTTGCCCTGCACGAACCCGAAGTTTCCGTAGTTCACTTCGACGTCGGTCTCGCGCGCGAACGTCGGTTTCCTGGTCGTGACATTGATCGCGCCCGCGGTGGTGTTCTTGCCGAACAACGTGCCCTGCGGTCCGCGCAGCACCTCGACGCGTTCGACGTCGAGGAAATCGATCGTTGCAGCGGCCGGCCGCGAATAGAACACCCCATCGATGTAGAGACCGACGCCGGGCTCGATACCATCGTTGGTCAAACCGAATGGCGCACCGAGTCCACGCACGTTGACCGACGAGTTGCGCGGATTGGTCGAATAGAACTGAACGGTCGGAATCATCTCCTTGAGACGATTCACGTTGAACGCGCCAGCATCAGCCATCAGGTTGCCGGTGACGACCGAGACCGGGATAGGCACTTCCTGCACCGTCTCTTCAACGCGCCGTGCCGTCACGACGATGGCTTCACTGAGGCGCGCTGGTTCCAGCGTGAAATCGGCGGCGGCGACCTGACCGAGGTCAATCACGACCTCGCGTGATACCGGCTCGAATCCGTCCAGCCTCACCTCGATTTGATAGCGGCCCGGCATGAGCGGCTCGGACTGATAGGCGCCCTGTCCGTCGCTCACCAGTTCCGACGCGGCATTGCTCGCGGCGTTGACGATGCGGATCGTGGCGCCGGGGATGGCGCCGCCAGATGAATCTCGAACAACGCCCGACAGCTGCGTGGTGGATGACTGACCAACAACAAAGGCTGGCGTCAGCGTCACGAACGCGACAAGCACCAGCACAATTCTGCGGAACATTCCAATCTCTCCTCTTGCGTCCCCTCCGCCGACGCTTCGGCGAGACAGGCTGGACGCAGCAATGCAGTTGACCTGGGGTCAGGGGGTCAGCCGATCGACTGTAAGGAGAGAAGCGGTGGAACTTACTGGAAGGATCTGATGCCCGGCTATCTCACCTGCTCGTCGTCGGCTGCATACACGTGCACCGACATGCGCACGCGCAACAGAGACAACAGGAGCAGAGAGCAAACCGCGACATCAAGCTCATTACTTGTACGGTGGCGTCGCAGGAAAAGTCAAGTTCACACCGTGTCACACGCCGTAGAGCATCAGGTTGGTGAACCCGCGATCGAGATACGCAACAGCCTCGGGCAGCTCGGCGACGGGTCTCCGGCGGGGACCGCTCGCACTGCCGTTCAAGTCGATAAAGTGCGTGAACGCGGCCTGCATCTGTGCGATCACGACCGCAGGGTCGCGCCCAGCCTTCGAAAGGATCGTGGGTGCGAACTCGAGTTCCCAGACGACGCCGCGGCGCGCCAGCAGGTCGGGCGCACCGTCCAGCACGTGCGACTCGTAGCCCTGCGTATCCACCTTCACGTAACACACCGCACTCGCGTCGATGCCCAGTTTCCTGACCCACGAGTCCAGCCGCATCGTCGGCACTTCGATTCCGCCGCCTACGTCGCGCAGCGTGTGCCCTCCGATCGACCCCGACATCCAGAGCGTGGCCGTGCCGTCGCGATCGCTGATCGCCACGCGGTCCGGGAGCACAATCCCTTGTAGACCGTTGTCGATCACGGTACGAACGAGGCAAGCGAAATTGTCGGGCGCCGGTTCTGCCGCATAGACAAGAGCGGCATCGCCGAGAATTGCGCGAGTCACGCTGGTCAGACCAACATTCGCGCCGATGTCGAGCATCGTGCCGTTTGAAACCGCCTCACGCGTACGCAGGATGTCCTGGAGCGGTAAATGACCGCTCATGATTCGAGTGGCGAGCCGTCCTTCCGTGCGGTCGTCCGCAGGTACCCACCACGCGAGGCCGCCGATCTCGACGCGATCGGCACCGGCAGGTGACTCAGCGGCTCGTGCTGCGGCGTAGGCGTCGGATACCAACGCATGTGCAGCTTCACGGCGGCCGGCGACTTCATCTGGACCGGTTTCGCGTCGCTGTCGCGCGCGAACCGGCATGAGATCGGAGAGGACCTCGGGCCGAAGTACCTGTCGTTCGTGCCGGCGTAACCGTCCACCCGTGCTCACGAGCTCGCCGCGAGTGGCCTGCTCTCGTTCAAGTGAGGCACGCAATTCCTCACGAGTGCGATCGAGGGCGCTCCTCGTTGTCGCAAGACGCGACTTGAGTGCGGCGTAACGGTCTTTCCAGGATGCGGTCGATTCGGACGACACCTCGTTATTTTGACGGATTCGGCGCACGCGGGACAGGCGGCGGCAGCGGCGCGGGATCGATGTAGCCGCGCGTACCATCGGGCCTGATCGGTCCAGGCCCGAAGCCCAGATGCGCGGCATCGACGTTGTTCTCGCTGCACGCGTACTCCTGCAGTTCCTCGTCTGGTGCTCCGAGCACCCACGTACGGGAGTACGTGAACGGCCGCGTGTAGAACTTCGGATCCTCGATCAGGGTCTCGACGTGAATGTGGTCGTAGTCGGGCCTGGTCCACCGCTCGACGACGTGGAGCGCGTCGCTGTGCGGATTGGCGTTCTCGTCGATCCAGACCTTTTCGTCCTTGAAACCGATCGAGTCAATGACCAGCGTGTCACCTTCCCATCGCCCGAGCTCCTCGCCAAAGAACGACGGGTCGGGATCATCCGAGTGCTTGCGTTTTGGATCGATCGGGATCAGACGAAAGTAGCTGTACCAGTACAGGAACGCGACCTTGTTTGCGCCTTGAAGAACTTCGAACGGCAGGCCGCTGGCATTGTGCCGAGGAATACCACCCAGGATGCAGAGGCTTTCGGGATCGATCGTCGCGGTCAGATTGTGGTTGAGTGCCGCTTCACCGGCAGGTGTCAGCGGAAGCTTCCAGCCCGGAAGATCCTTGCCGATGTTGCCAACCGGCTTGGTTTCGCGCGTGCCCTTCCAATAGCCACTCAGATCGGGCTTGCCGCTCGCCGTACGCGGCGCCGGTCTCGTCGATTTGCGATCGGGCTCCTGCAGCGGACGTTCTTGCGCAAATGTCACGCTCGCCGACACCGCCGTGACGGCGATGAGTGCGGCAACGGTCAATCGCATGAAGCGAACAATCATTGCGGACCTCCGTCACCGGCTGATGCGCCCGATACGATACGGCCGT
>DATCXH010000785.1:0-6291 GCA_036565925.1 Vicinamibacterales bacterium | reverse complement strand
CCGGCGACAAGGCTTACTACACGTGGATCAAGGACGTCATCGCGCAGTGCTGCGACGGCGTGAACGCGAAGATCGGATGGCACTTCTGCTTCGGCAACGCCTGGGGCAACGACATTCTGAGCGGCGCCTTCCCCACCGGCTATCAGACAGTGCTGCCGTACTTCTTCGGCACGGCCGGCGTTGACGAGTTCGTCCTCGACTACGCCAACCGCCACATGGACGGCGTCGAGTTCCTGAAGAATCTGCCCGCCAATCAGGGCGCGCAGGTTGGCGTACTCGACATCCGCACCAACGCGGTCGAATCGCCGCAACAGATCGCCGACCGCATTCGCAAGGTCGTGAAGGCGGTACCGGCCGACAAGGTCACGCTCAGCACCGACTGCGGCATGAAGCCGCTGGCGCGCATGATCGCCAAGTTGAAGCTCCATGCGCTGGCCGAGGGCGCGGCGATCGTCCGCAAGGAAGTCGCGGGGGTCTAAAGAACATTTGGATTTATTGATTGGGGATCTTTGATTGGTTATCGAACGACGGGATTGAGGATTGGCGATTGATCGTGCCGTCAATCAGGGAATCGAGAATCAACAATCACCAACGAATCAAGAATCAAAGATCGCCAAATCTTCAATTGATTGAGGACTGAGATGGCTGACAAGAAGATCATTGCAGTAATTGGTTCGACAGGGACTCAGGGCGGCGGCCTTGTGCGCGCGATCCTGGCTGATCCCAACGGTGGATTCGCGGTACGCGCGATCACCCGCGATCCCAACAAGGACAACGCGAAGGCTCTGGCTGCGAAAGGCGCGGAAGTGGTCAGCGCGAATCTCGACGACGTCGAGAGCCTGAAGAAGGCGTTCGCGGGCGCGTACGGCGTCTACGCCGTCACCAACTTCTGGGAGCACTTCTCCGCCGAAAAGGAGAAGGTGCAGGCCAAGAACATCGCCGACGCCGCCAAGGCGGCGGGCGTGAAGCACGTGATCTGGTCCACCCTCGAAGACACGCGCCAGTTCATGCCCGCCGACGACAAGCGCATGCCGATGCTGCAGGAGAAATATCGCGTGCCGCACTTCGACGCGAAGGCGGAAGCGGACGCGTTCTTCTCCGGCGTGCCGACCACGTTCCTGCTCACCACGTTCTACTGGGACAACCTTTATATGTTCGGGCTCGCGCCGAAGCGCGGTGACGACGGCAAGTACAGCTGGGCGTTCCCGATGGGTCAGAAGAAACTGGCCGGGATCGCCGCCGAGGATATCGGCAAAGTGGCATACGGGATCTTCAAGGCCGGATCGCAGTACATCGGCAAGAAAGTCGGCATCTACGGTGAGGCACTCACCATCGACGAGATGGGCCAGAAGCTGGCGTCGAACATCGGCATCCCCGCGCCGTACTATCACGCGGCCGAAGCCGACGAGTATCGCGGCTACGGCTTCCCCGGCGCCGACGAGATGGGGAACATGTTCCAGTACTACCGCGACTTCGATAAGGAGTTCTTCGCGCTGCGCGATCTGAACACCGCGAAAGCGCTGAACCCGGCACTGCAGTCCTTCGATCAGTTCCTGGCGAAGAACAAGGACAAGGTCAAGGCCGCGACCGAGCCCGCGCAGACGCCGGCCTAGTGCTCTGACACCCCGTAGGGCGGGTCCTGCCTTTTGGACCCGCCTGGTTTTGTTCCCGCCACGTTTTTCTCCCCTTACAATCTCCAGCATGACTCGAGCCCATGGTTCGGCGGGTCCACAGAACAGGACCCGCCCTACGCTGTCCCTGATAGGTGCATGCGCCATCTTCGTGGCGACGCTTGCCGGCCAGACGCGAACGACGATCGACCCGTGCGCCGGCGCGCGCGATCTGCGATTGACCAACGGCAAGATCGTGACGATGGACGCGCGCGGATCCACCGTCAACGAGGTCACGATTCAAAACGGCAAGTTCACCGCCGTCGGCCCGCGCAGCGGTCAGCGGCTGAGCCCATGCACGCGCGAGATCAATCTACGCGGCCGCACGGTCGTCCCCGGCCTCATCGACAACCACAATCACATCGTCCTGCTCGGCATTCGACCGGGATATCACACGCCACTTGAATCGGCGACCTCCATCGCCGACGTGCAGGCGACGATCAAGGCGCGCGCGAAGGGTGTTCCCGCGGGACAGTTCATCACCTCGATGGGTGGTTGGAACCCGTTACAGTTTGCCGAGAACCGTCTGCCGACGCTGGCCGAGCTCGATGCCGCAACGTCCGAGCATCCGGTGTTGGTGTTTCAAGCGTTTACCGGGCCCGCAGCGACCAATACACGCGGGAAGGCGTTCTTCACCGAGCGAAAGATCGTCGTCAGTGACACCGGCCAGATTGCCGCCAACGCGCCATCGATCGCGGCATTGAATGCCCTGCGCGCGATTCAGACCTTTGAAGATCGCAAGCGCGGCACGGCCGATGCGATGGCGTACTCGGTGAGCGTTGGCGTGACGACCAACGCCGACATGGGGGCGTTCAATCTGCCCGGCACACCGGATCTGCAGGGCTCGTTTGAAGCGGATACGTTGGCGAGCGCGGATCAGTGGCGGATGTATGACCCTGTCGTCGCGCTGCATCGCGAAGGCAAGATGACCTCCCGCCTGCGTGTCTTCTTCCTGACGATGGATACGCGGCCAGACGTGCCGATCCTGAGTGAGCGGCTGCGCAACGAGCTGAATGGATTCGGCGACGACATGATGCGCGTCTCGGGTATCGGCGAGTTCGCCTCGAGCTGGCCACTCTTTGGACAAAAGCCTCCCGACAACTACACCGCGGCGCTGTCGCGCATCGCGAAGGAAGGCTGGGCGTTCCAGCAGCACAGTCTGTCGCCCGCAGAGAACGAATTGACGGTCAGCACGTTCGAGACGGTCAACAAGACGACGCCGATCAAGGATTTGCGCTGGTCGCTTGCGCACGTCGGCAGCGTGGATGCCGCCACACTGAATCGACTCAAGGCCATCGGCGCCGCCGTCGCAGTGCATCCGTTCCAGTTCCTCGCCGGCGCGCGCGGCGGCGGTCCGCCGCTGCGCACGATCGTCGACAGCGGCATCAAAGTCGGCGCGGGGTCCGACTCGGCGCAGATCTCGACGCTGAATCCGTGGAACGTGATCGCCTACATGGTGACCGGCAAAGCATCAAACGGCACAGTCATCAACGCCGGCCAGCTACTGACGCGCATGGAGGCGATACGGCTGTACACCGCAGAGAACGGCTGGTTCCTCAAGGAGGAAGCCAGGCTCGGGACAATCGAACCTGGCAAGCTCGCCGATCTGGTCGTCCTCAGCGACGACTACTTCGATCCGAAGCGCGTTTCCGACGATGCGATCAAGAAGCTGAAGTCAGTGCTGACCGTCGTGGATGGCAAGGTCGTGCACAACACGATGGGCCCGTGAGGATTTTCGATTGGGTCGATTGGTGATTGTTGAATCGTTGTTGATTGGCGATTGCTGATTGTGGATTCAGCACGTTGCGTGTTCAATCAACGATCACCAATCACCAATCGTCAACCAATCAGCAATCACCACTCATTCAATCAACAATAGAGCGCTGTTCACGCGCTGTTCACGCCCATCACGACCGCGACATACCCGGAAGATGCCGCTGGTGCAAGAGGCGCAAAGCAACGAGATCCTTCTGCTCGATGCGAAGCTCGTTTGCAATCCGGTGAATCTCGCCCTCTTCGGTCAATGAAATCGCATCATCGGTCGCGGCAACGGCGAACAGGCACCGCATCAGCGCCAGCTTCTCGTCGTAGGTGGCCAGCTTTGCGAACTCCCTCGCAACGAGAAAGTTGGCCGAGCCACCGAAGAGGAGGTTGCTGGTTTTGGCCAATTGCACGACGACCATCGCCATCTCTTGCGAGAGCGTTCCCTGGTTACGCACGAGCCCTTCCATCACCTGTGTTTCTTTCGTCGAGACCTGCTGATCGGCGTGCGCCACACGACCGAGCAGATACGCAAATGCGGCAAGGACGCGTGCGCGGTCGGGTTCGAGATTATCGAGAGCGTCGAGCGTCTCACGCAGCGGCGCGAACTCCGTCGATTGAGGTGTGTCTAATCCCAACCATTCGCGAATAGACTCGAAGGGCATGAACCAAGACTATCGCAGTCATACCGAGGCATGAGCGCTTCCACAAGAGCGATGCGTCTTGTTGCAGCCGCGGGTCTCGCGTGCGTTCTGAGCACAGTGGCATCGGCACAGGAGCCGGCTCCGCCCCCGAATGCTGCACGGTCGCCCGCGTCCGAATCCGCGGCTGAGAGCGACAGCGCGGCCGCGGACGGCCGGGCGCAGTTCTCAGGAGTGTTGGCGAATTCGTTCGTCACCGTGAATGTCGGCGCGATCGGCTATGCGTTCTCCGATCACCAGCTTGCGCCAGGACATACGGTGGGCTCGATCGACGTCCCGCACACGGCCGCGAGTGTCGTCCTCTTTGGCCATCACTTCGGCTCACACGTCTCGGTGCAAGGCAGCTACATGCGTCCGATCGAATACGTGCGATACCAGAACCTCGACGGCACGGACATGTCGCAGAAGGTGTGGATGCACTACGGCACGGTGACCGCACAGGGGCGGCTTCCGGTCTCCGGACGACTGTCGATCTTTGGCGAGGGCGGTCTGGCGATCACAAGCCGACGCGGATTCCCGCTTGGCGATCGGCCGGCCGTGTCGAACGCGCATTTCGCATCGCCGCTGTTCGGCGGCGGGATCGAGTATCGTTTGAGCCCGGCGCTCGATCTGGTGGTGGGCACGTCCGTCATCCCGGCGCGATCGCAGGACAACAACCCGGCGACGATCTTCACCTCCGCAGGCGTTCGTTTCAACATGCGACCGCTGCCGCCCGAGCGCGTCGCCGAGGTCGTAGCCGCCGGTTACATCTTTCCGAAAACCATCGTGCAGGTCGGCTACGCCACCGACGCGTTCGGCTTCGGCGCGAATCACTTCTTCAACAAGACGGTGCCGATCTTCTGGGGCGGCGAGGTGAAGGTCAGACGCAGTGGCATGAATCTGCTGTGGGAGCGCAACGTGTTTCACACGAAGAAGCTGTTCTCGGTCGACGTCGGCGCGAGCTACTCGCAGTGGCAAAGCCTGGAGGCCAACGATCGATTCCACACGTTCGCGGTGTTCCCGGTCTTGAGGTTCACGGTAGTCCGCAGCAGACAGGCCGATATGTATGTCTCGTTCTCGGAGGCGGGGCCCGCCTACATATCACGAGTGACGATCGATGGGCTCGCGATGGGCAACCATTTCACCTTCCAGGATTTCATGGCGGCGGGGGTGTTCATCGGCGCGCGCAAGCGTCTCAATGTCGAGCTCAATCTCAATCACTACTCGAACGGCAACCTGATGTACGACAATGCCGGTGTGTCCGTTCCTCTTGCGATCAAGTTGGGTTATGCGTTTTAGAGTGGCACTCCTGATCCTGCTCTGGCCGGCAGCGGCGCACGCCGAATGGATCGTCAGCGCATTCGGTGGTGTGGCGCACACGCAATCGAGCACTATGGAGTTGAACCTGCCGTCGCAAGGCACGCACGTCACGCTCGCAGGCGTTGACTATATCGGCCACTCGTTTCAATCACCGCAGTACTACGGCCTGCGCGGTACGTGGACTCCAAGGGGTCATCGATGGCTCGGGATCGAGGGTGAATGGATTCACGCCAAGGCCTACGCGGAGGTTGAGGGCACGGTTCATGCGCTCGGGACACTGCGCGGCGTTCCTATCGACGCGGATATTGCGCTGTCATCGATCGTGAATCGGGTCTCGATGTCGCACGGTCTCAATTTCATATTCGCCAACGTCTCCGCGCGACATGGGTTCGGGCCGATGGACGCGACCGGCGCTCATAGGCTGGTCGGCGTCGTGCGCGCCGGTGCCGGACCGACGCTACCGCATGCCGAAAGCCAGATCGACAACGTCTACTTCGAGCAGTACGAGGGCGGCGGGCTCGGGGTGCAAGTCGGAGGCGGCGTGGAGTTCTCGATCTGGCGCGGCATCGGCGCGCTGGGCGAGTACAAGTTCACCTGGGCCTCACCCAACATCGAAGTCGCCAACGGAGGCGACGCGACGATCCCTGCACGCACTCATCATTTTGCGTTCGGCGTGCAATACCGGTTTTGACGCGTACCGCGCTGATCGTCGGCGCCGGCATCGGCGGACTCTCGGCCGGCATTGCCTTGCGCAAGGCCGGCTGGAACATCCGAGTCTTCGAACGCGCGACATCACCGCGCGAACTGGGGTTTGGACTGGCGCTCGCGCCTAACGCGATGGCGGCGCTCCGCGAGCTGGG
>DATCXH010000335.1:0-3453 GCA_036565925.1 Vicinamibacterales bacterium | reverse complement strand
TCGGATCCCAGAATGACACGCCGTACAACTGCGCCGACAGCAGATAGCCGGCGCCCACAGCCAGGGGCGCGCCGAGCACGATGCCGATGGCGACGCGCTTGAACGCCCCACTCAGCACCATGCCGATCACGTTGCGTTTGTCGGCACCAAGCGCCATCCGTACACCGATTTCGCTGCGGCGCCGCGCCACGGAATACGCGGTGACGCCGTAGAGACCGATCGCGGCAAGAGCGAGCGCCACGACGCCGAAGATTCTGGCCAGGCTCGACACCGCACGCTGCTGGTCGAACGATCGGGTCACCTGTTCTTCCAACGTGCGGATGTTGATGACGGTGAGATTGGGATCCGCCTCGGCGAGCGCCCGCGCCACCAGGGGCTCGAGGACGCCCGGCGCCGTATTGGTGACGAGCAGAATACCGCCAACGTAATGCGAGGCTGTCTCCACGCGTTGCATCAACGTATTCGCATACTTCACGGTTTGCGCCAGCGGCACGAAGAACATCGGACGCGCCGGTTTATCGAGTTGAAAACCGGCGAACCTGACGTCGCCGACGACGCCCACAATGCGAAACGTATTGACGTTCTCGGGCAGGTTCAAGCCGAAGTGCTGGTCGATCGGATCCTCGCCGCCTGAAAAGAACCGTCGCACGAATGCCTCGTTCACGACGGCGACGTTCTCCGACTGCTCGTTGTCGCCATCTGTGAAGTAGCGTCCGCGAACGAGCTTGACGCCGAGGTCCTGAAGGTAGCGAGTGGTGACGCGGTTCCACGACGAGCCGATGTCGGCGCCCGGCGCGGGCTGCGGCTTTCCGGCGACGAGCACGCCTTCGCCCCAGTTGTTCGTCAGCGGGTTGTAGAGCGCGAGACCAACGCTTCTCACTCCGGGGATGCCGGCGAGCCGCGCTTCCACGTTCCGATACAACGCGGTCAGCCCCGCACCCGTGAATGTTGCCGATGGCCGGCCAACGGACACCAGCATGCGGCCGTTGCTCACGAAGCCGAAATCCTGGCCTTCGAGATTGCCCAGACTGCGGCCGAGCATCGTCGATCCGGCGACCAGAACGACCGAGAGCGTGGCCTGCACGATGAGCAGCGTCGTGCGAGTGAACGATGCGCCATCGCTGATCGAGCGTCCGGTGCCCCGCAGAGTCTCGATGGGATCGGTGCGAGTAGCAAACCACGCCGGTGCCGCACCGAAGAGCACGCCAGTGATCAGCGCGAGCCCAATGGCAAAGGCCAGCACCAGCGGTGACGGCGTGATATCGATCGGAAGTGTTGTCGCGCCAGCGAAGGCCAGCGAAAGCAGGAGTCGAGCGGCACCGAAGGCGACGATCAGTCCGACGACGGCGCCGCCCACCGCCAAGACGACGCTCTCGATGAGCGCCTCGGCGATGATCTGTGCGCGCGAGGCGCCAAGGGCCAAACGCACGGCCAACTGGCCGCGTCGTCCAACCGCGCGGGCCAGCAGCAAGTTGGCCACGTTCGCACAGGCAATGAGCAGCACCATCGCACACACGACGAGCAGAATCCGCAGACTTCGACCGTACTGCTCTTTCATCACGCCGACACCGGCGCCCGCCGGCACCACGGTGATGACCTGCTCCGCCATCTTGCGCTCTATTTCGGACATCCAGTTGGCGGGGTAACCGGCCTCACTCCGCATCCATTGATGGAGCATCACCGTGAGGCGCGCCTCCATGCCGTCGATCGTCGCGCCATCACGCAGACGTCCGATCACACGCAGCCACGCCGACAAACCCTGGCGCAGCATCGACGTCTCGGCGCCGGAAATCAGTGGTTCGTGCTGCAACGGAAGCCAGAGGTCCGGCGGATCAGCGCGCAGGGTTTCACCGAAGAATCCTGGCGGCGCAATCCCCGCGACCGCGAACGCCTTGCCTTCGATCATCAGTGTGGAACCCACTACCGATGGATCGCCTCCGTAGAGATTCTGCCAGGCGTTGTATGCCATCACCGTCACCGGAGGTGCGGCAGCGCGGTCGTCGTCGGCCGTGAAGACACGCCCCGTGAACGCGCTCACACCCAGCGTCTTGAAGTAGCTGCCCGTGGCATACATCGTCCTGAGCGGCCGCGGCGCCTCGTCTACGCCCTGGCGTCGGACGCTCATCCGGCCGACGAAGGTCTGAAACGCCGTCATCTCCTCGAATTGCGGGGTCTCCGCCTTGATGCGCTCGAACAGCGGGAACGAAAAGAACCCCCAACGACCTTGTGGGCTCCCCTGGACGCAGCAATTGCTGCCATCGCCAATCCGATACAAGCGCGACGGATCGGTGACCGGGAGAGACTTCAGCATCAGGGCGTGCATGAGCGTGAAGATCGCCGTCGTGCCGCCAATGCCCAGCGCGAGTGTGAGCACGGCCGTCGCCGTGAAGGCTCGCGCCGAGCGGAGCGTTCGAAAGGCATACCCCACGTCTCGAAAAAGAGCGCTCATGCGCGCTTTAGACGGAAGAACGTGCGGGCTCGTTGTCGAGCGACGTCACGTTGAGTTCAACGCCCTTCGCTACCGATGACGTGGACAGTCGTGATTGAATTTATGGTGACCCATGAACAAGGCATTCACGAAGGAATCGGATAACGAAGACGACGACCTTGACGACGTCGTCGAAGAAGCGGCGCGCGATCCGCTCGAAGGCGCCAAGAACTACATCACGCCGAGCGGCCTGCAGCGACTCAGAGACGAGCTGCGCTTTCTGCTCACGAGAGAACGGCCCGCAGTCACCCAGGTCGTCGCATGGGCCGCAGGCAACGGCGATCGCAGCGAGAACGCCGACTACCAGTACGGGAAGCGGCGGCTGCGCCAGATCGATCGACGGATTCGCTTTCTCACCAAACGCATTGATGCCGCCGAGGTCGTGGACCCGGCTGCCCCGAGGCAGGGCCGTGCGGCCACACACGTTTTCTTTGGAGCGACTGTCCGATTTGCCAACGCCGCTGGCACGGAGCGTGTCGTCAGCATCGTCGGTGCCGACGAAGTCGATCTCGATCGCAATCAGATCAGCTGGCTCTCGCCACTCGCCCGGGCGTTGCTGAAGTCCGGTCCCGGCGACGAGGTGGTCCTGCAGGCACCGGGCGGTCGTGAGCAACTCGAGATCATCGAGGTGCGCTATGAGCACATCCCGATCGAACCGTTCACCGAACCGCCCGGAGCCGAGGCAGCGGCGAAGCGCTAGAACACAACAACCTTGTACCCATTGCTCACACGCTGATAGTAGGTGGTGCCGCACTGGCTCACCGCCACGCCGCCGACCACCGTCGATGAACAACCGCCGGGTAGCGTGGTGATGACCGCACCGACCGGCGCCTGGACCACCTGATACGTCACTTCGCCCCCGTACATCACCTGTTGGTAGTACGCACCGTCAGCGTACATGTAATTCGTACCGCCAGCGACAACGGTCACGTGAGTCGTGGGGGGACGCGAGAGCATCGTGCCTA
>DATCXH010000367.1:0-5803 GCA_036565925.1 Vicinamibacterales bacterium | reverse complement strand
AAGGCACGCTGGTCGGGACCGACGAGGCCCGTCTTCGGTTGAAGGACGGCGAGGCTGGACTGACCTTGCACACGATCGATGGCACGATCCCGCAGCTCCGCCGCGCACTGGATCGCAGCCTGGATGCCTTTTTCGAGTTCTTGCCTGGAGCGACCGAGGAAGATAAGCGGGATTTCGATGACTCTTGATCGTCGAGTTCCAAGTTCCAGGTTCCACGTTCCAGGTTCCATCGTTCTGGGTTCTGGGTTCTGGGTTCTGGGTTCCGGGGTTCCGGGTTCTGGGTTCCGGGTTCCGGGTTCCGGTATGGTTCCGTCATGAAGACGACACTGGATCTCGGCATCGAGCGGGTGTAGAGTCCGCACTGAACCGCTCCCCGTAGCAGCGGCCCGCTACCTCGCAAGGGAGAGACACATGGACCCACGCGTGGACCGGCGAATCGATGAGGACCTTGGGAAGGGCGCTGTCGAAACAGACTCCTGGATCGACCCCCACGATGACGCCGAGTGGCACACCAGTGCCGTCGCGTTAACCGAGGATGTGACGGGCGCCGACAGTCACGATGTCCGGCACGCCGAAGAAGAGCTCGGGGCGGACGATGACGGGACGCCGGGTTAGCGGGAACGACCGAAACCACAAAACTGATCGGTCGCGGCCGAAATCGTAAGTCACAGCTCTACAGCGTTGCACTGCGCTTCGCAGTCCTGGCCAGGCATGTCCGTTGCGCCTGCCCTGCTCAGGAGTGTGTCTGTGATGCGAGTGGGTCTTCGATCGATCGTGGTGCTGGCGTTGTTGGCCGGCGCTTGCGCCAGCGGAGAGAATCCCAGTCCGGGACCAACGGCTCCCACACCAACGCCGACACCTACGCCAACGCCGACGCCGAACCCGCCACCGAGCAACTCATGTCTGCCGAGCGCCGCGACGAATCTCGCGGTGTCGCAGAACGGCAGCACCCGAGTGCTGTCGTGGACCGCGGGTGCGAGAGCCACCGACTACGACGTTCAGATCGGGTCCACGTCACAAGGGTCAGATCTCGTGCGGGACAACACGACGCACACCGACTACACATGGACGGGCGGTGGATCGGGCACCAACGGAACGTTCTATGCCCGCGTGCACTCGCACAATTCGTGCGGGTCAGGTCCTGCGTCCACAGAGTTCGTTTTTCATTGATGTTCTGGCGGGTCCAAAGAACAGGACCCGCCCTACGACTGACCCAGAACAGGACCCGCCCTACGACTGCCGAGTGCCTCGGAGTAAGATCCACGTGAGGCATCATTCATGCGGAAAACTATCGGACTCGCTGCTCTCGCGTTGGTTGTCGCGTTGACCACCGGTGGCGTCGAGGCACAGAAACCCATTCCCGTTCAGGTCTTCAAGGACGCCACGTGCGGCTGCTGCGCAAACTGGGTTGAGCACCTGCGCCGCAAGGGCTTTGCACCGACCAGCGAGAACGTCGCTGACATCCAGGCGGTCAAGGATGTCTACAAGGTTCCCGCGCAGGCACGGTCGTGCCATACAGCGCTGGTTGGCGGATATGTCATCGAAGGACATGTTCCAGCCGCCGAGATTCATCGTTTGCTCAAAGAGAAACCCAAGGTAGCCGGCCTCGCCGTTGGCGGCATGCCGATCGGATCTCCGGGAATGGAAGGCCCGAACCCGCGTCCGTACGATGTCCTGAGCTTCGACAAGACAGGCAAAACGGCGGTCTATTCAACCCAGCGCCCTTGAGCATTCGGCATTGAGCATTGGGCATTGAGCATTGGCCATTGAAGGCGTATAAACGCCTGCATGTCAACGCCCGCCAGAGTCCTCACGGCCTGTTTGATTGGAGTCGCTGGCCTTGTGCTCGGCGTGGTCATCGCGCGAGCACAAGCACCCGACAAGCCGCCGACGATCGACGAGTTGCGCAAGGCAGTCGCCGATCTGCGCGGCGGCCGCATCCCACGTCCAAAATCCTATGACGCGATGACCGCCGATCAGCAGGCGTTCGTGAAAAGCGTCCTCAGCGGTCCGCGCGGCGACATCAGCGGATCGCTGGGCGTGATGATCGTCAGCCCGACGTTTGCGGATCTCGCCCAAAAGACGATCGCCTACGCACGCTTCGCCGGCCGCGAAGGATATTCCGTTGTCCCACCCAAGCTCACCGAACTGGCGATCATCATGGGTGCACGCGCGTGGACCGCGCATTACGCGTGGTACGTCCATCGCCGTGCGGCCGAGCGCGCCGGCCTCAGCGGTGATGTCATCAACGCAATTCGCGACGGTCGTCGTCCAGCGCAGATGGACCGCGATGTCGCCGTTGTCTATGACTTCTGCAACGAGCTGCTGACGACGAAGCAGGTCAGCGATGCGTCGCTGCAGGCGGCGCGCAACGTCCTCGGCGGCGATCGCGGCGTGGTCGATCTAGTGGGCACCTTGGGTGCCTACCAACTCGTGGCGATGATGATGGTCGTCGATCAGTTCCCGTTGCCCGAGGGTGTGGCGTCAGAGCTGAAAGCCATTCGTTAGCGACCATGTCGAACGTCGTTCGTCCCCCCTTCGTCATCTGCGTGCCGATGCCAGAAGGTGAGCGGTTCGCGATCATCTACCCAGAAATGATGCTCGCGCGGACATTCCCGCCACCACAGCCCGGCGAGAAATGGCAGGACGCTATGCGGCGATTCTTTGAGCAGCAACAGTTGCTGACGGAGGAGGATCTCCGGATCAAACTGCGTGAGATCGGTCTGGACGAGACGGCGGCGACCGCGCAGATCGAGCGGGCGCGCAAAGCAACCGCGCTCAATACCGAGTTCGCGTGGGACCACGTCACCAGCATTGGATTCCGCAACCGCGACGGTCAGCAAGTGATCCGGAAGACCGAACGCGAGGGGAGCGCACCCGGGCAACGTGTCTTCATCCTGCACTGCACGGTGTGCGATCACGAGTACGGCGCGGACGGCTGCGACATCTACGATCGCTTGTGCCCGAAGTGTCAGGACGGTCCTCCAGGTTTACCCATCTAGGTTCTTCGTAGAGGCGGGTCTTGAGACCCGCCTGGCAAGGAGCGCGTCATGAAGCATCGTCGGATCCTGTGGCTGGTGCTGGCGCCATTCGTGTGCGCGTCCGCTGATCGCGTCTGGGCGCAGACTCCGGCGACGTTGCCGGCCGGTGTGCAGCGCGTCACCTCGGTCGAGGGCATTACTGAGTACGCGCTGGCAAACGGCCTGCGTGTGCTGCTGTTCCCCGACCAGTCGAAGGCGACGATCACGGTGAACGTCACGTATCTCGTGGGGTCCAAGCACGAGAGCTACGGCGAGACCGGCATGGCACACCTGCTCGAGCATCTGCTGTTCAAGGGCTCGACCAGACACGCTGACATCCCGAAAGAACTGCAGGATCACGGCGCACGGCCGAACGGCACGACGTCGTACGAGCGCACGAACTACTTCGAGACGTTTTCGGCATCGGACGCCAATCTCGAATGGGCGCTCGATCTCGAATCGGATCGCATGGTCAATTCGTTCGTCGCGAAGAAGGATCTCGACAGCGAAATGACCGTTGTGCGGAATGAGTTCGAAGCCGGCGAGAACAATCCGCTCGGCGTTCTCTACCAGCGCGTGCTCTCGACCGCGTATCTGTGGCACAACTACGGCAAGTCCACGATCGGCTCGCGCGCCGATATCGAAAACGTCCCGATCGATCGCCTGCAGGCCTTCTATCGGGCGCATTACCAGCCGGACAACGCGGTCCTCGTCGTGGCCGGAAAGATCGACGAAGCCAGGACGCTGGCCCTCATTGGCAAGTACTTCGCGCCGATTCCAAAACCGCAGCGCACGCTTCCGAAGATCTACACGAACGAACCGACCCAGGACGGCGAACGCATGGTCACGCTCCGCCGCACTGGCGAGGTGCAGAACGTGATCGTCGGCTATCACGTGCCGCCGGGATCGCACGCGGATTTCCCGGCTGTGCAGCTGGCGTCGCAGATTCTTGCCGACAATAGTCCATCGGGCCGCCTCTACAAAGCGCTCGTCGAGACGAAGAAAGCCTCGAATGTCGGCGGCCAGGGCCTCCAGCTGCGCGACGCCGGGATGTGGGTGCTGCTCATGGAAGTGCGAAAGGAATCGTCCGTTGACGATGCGCGAGACACGCTGCTGGCGACAGTCGATGCGGTGAAGACGACGCCGTTCACCAACGAGGAGCTCGAGCGCGCACGGAATCGGCTGCTGTCAGGCATCGAGCTGCAGTTCAACAACTCCGAGCAGATGGCGCTGAGTCTGAGCAACTGGGCGTCGATGGGTGATTGGCGGCTGTTCTTTCTGAACCGCGATCGCCTCAAGCAAGTGACTCTCGCCGACGTGCAACGCGTCGCGACGTACTACACGAAGCCTGCGAATCGAACCGTGGGGGTCTTCATCCCCGCGGACCAGCCGGATCGCGCGGAGATTCCCACCGCGCCGGATCTTGTCGCCGTCTTCAAGGACTTCAAGGGCAATGCTGCCGTATCAGCAGGCGAGGTCTTCGACGCATCGCCGGCCAACATCGAATCTCGCCTGCGGCGACTCACACTGCCGGGCGGCGCCAAAGTCATGCTGCTGCCGAAGCAGACACGCGGCGATACGGTATCGGCCGTCATCCGTTTGTCCTTCGGTGACGAGAAGTCGCTGGCTGGCCAGGCGAGGATTGCACAAATGACCGGCCAGCTTCTCATGCGCGGCACCACGAAGCGCACCCGGCAGCAGATCCAGGACGAGCTCGATCGCCTGAAGGCGCGGATGTTCGTAGGCGGCGGTGCAACCGGCGCGACGCTCAACATCGAAACCGTCGCGGAAAATCTGCCGGCAGTGTTGGAGCTGGCCAACGAGGTGCTTCGCCAGCCGTCGTTTCCGCAGGTCGAGCTCGACACACTGCGTCAGCAGGCGTTGGCCGCAATGGAGAGTCAGAAGACCGAGCCACAGGCGGTGACCGCGCGTGCCTTCCAGCAGCACGTGAATCCATTTCCGAAGAGCGACGTCCGCTACGTGCCGTCGATCGACGAGGAGATCGCCGAGCTGAGAACGGTGTCTCTCGATCAGGTGAAGCAGTTCCATTCCAGCTTCTACGGCGCCTCCAACGCCGAGGTCGCCATCGTCGGCGACTTCGAACCGGAAGCGGTGATGAAGATCGTGTCCTCCGGTCTCGGCACGTGGAAGAGCCCGAAGCCGTTTACGCAGCTGAAGAACCCGGCGCAGAAGATTGAGTCCGTGAGTCGTGTCTTCGAAACCCCCGACAAGACCAACGCGTTTTTCCTCGCCGGGACGCGGATCACCATCACCGACGAGAGTCCCGATTATCCGGCGCTGATGTTTGCGAACTTCCTGCTCGGTCAGGGCATCAACTCGCGGCTGTTCGCTCGCATTCGCGGAAAGGAAGGTCTCAGCTACGGCATCAGCTCCGCGCTGGCGTTGAGCCCCGGCGACGAGAGTGCGTTGTTCGTGACGAACGCGATCTCGGCTCCTGAGAACGCGGCCAAGGTCGAAGCGTCATTCAAGGACGAGATCGCCACCCTGCTGAAGAACGGGTTCAGCGACGCGGAAATCGCCGCCGGCAAGGTGAGCTGGCAGCAGAATCAGCAGCTCAATCGTGAGCAGAACGCCACGCTCGCCGCGAGTCTCGTCAACAGTGCGCACTACGGCAGGACGTTGGCGTGGACGGCCGATCTCGAGAAGAAAGTGCAGTCGCTGACGTCGCAGCAGATCTCGGCGGCGATGCGGAAGTACATCGATCCCGCGGCGCTGACGGTGATGAAGGGCGGCGACTTCAAGAAAGCGGCGGCAAAGCCGTA
>DATCXH010001009.1:0-3926 GCA_036565925.1 Vicinamibacterales bacterium | reverse complement strand
ATCGACGAAATCTGATACAGCCCCATCGTCCCCACCAGATCGACGATGCCGCGATCGCCACCGAGGACGTTGCGGGCGACGTTCAACGTCGCATCGCTCACGGTGTGGGTTCGCAGGAATTCGTCGGCGAAGTCGTAGATCGCCTGCTCGTCCTTCGGCAGGTTGGCCGGGCGCACGCCGCGGCGAATCGCCTCGACTGTCTCCGGCGCCAGTCCCACGCGTACACCGTATGCATGGTGCGCATTCCAGACATACTCGGCCGACCACAGCTTGCCGACCATCAGGATAGCGAGCTCATTGAGCTTCGGAGGCACCGACGAAAACCCGTCGCCCGGCGAAGCGGGAATAGGCCATCGCCTTCTGTGTCAAATCGCCGAGCGCCGGGCTCACGGTCAGCGGGTCGGGGACGGTGAAACCTACGTGCTCCAGACCGGAGGTCCTGAGCGGCAACTGCGACCCCTGCACAGCCAACGCGGCCGGTGCGGCCACAGCGGCCGTGGCCGCCGCGATCATCGAAAGAGCATCGCGGCGGCTAAAGAGAGAGTCGACCTCGGATTAGAAATCGATCTGCCCGCTCACCCGCGCGAAGCGGGCGTCCAGCACTGAGGTTGGCCTCAGCCACGTAGACCCGTACGTCTGGAGGTATCCCAGCGGGACATTCGAGTTCATGACGTTGAAGATGTCGACGCCCACCTGTGCCCGATTGCGTCCGAATCGCAGAACCTTCGCGATACGGAAATCAACCTGGTTGATGCGATCGCCAAACATCGTCTGCGGCGCGATGAGATTCACGGTCACGCTGGCGGCGCCGCCCGCCAAGGGCCGCCCCAGCGTTTGCGCGACCTGCGCACTCGGCACGACGAGGTTCGCCGCCAGGCTCGCGCCCGGCAGGCTCTGAATCGTCGAGCTCACTTGCACATCCACTTTCGGGATGGTGTACGACATCAGCCCTTTGAACTGCGTGGCGAACGGCGCGACGGTACGGCAAAACCTCCGGCTGGGCGAATCGAGCTTTGGCGTGACGTCGCAGGTGTCGGTCACCGCACGACCGGTGCTCGTACCGCCTTGAAACATCAAGCTGTTTCGCATGCGGCCGCTGATGTTGACGTCCACGCCGTGCCAGTAACTGACTCGCTTCCCGTAATCCTCCGCGGGGGCGACGAAGTCGTCCGATTGCCCGAACTTCGCCGAGCTGATCTCCCACAGGTCGTCAATCGTGTAACCGCCGCCGTCCGGGAGACGCGGGTCGATCGGCGCGACGACGCTGTACGGGCTGTAGTCCGATGGCGTGACCAGGAGGTTGTCCGTTGCCGTGAAATTACCGAACCATCGCCGATGATACGTGACCTCGGCGGAAAGACGCGGCAGGATTTCGCGCTGGACGCCTACCGCCAACTGCGTATCAGCCGGACGCACACCCCATCCATTGAGGAGGCGGGGATCGTACTTCGTGCCCGGGCTCGTGCTGCCGAAAAGCTGGTTCGACCATGGACCGCATTCACCGTTCATTGCCGGATTCATCAGATCGCAGTCAGGCACGAAATCACGGTTCGAATCGGTCCAGTTGCGGTTCGTGGATGTCACCCGCAGTGCGATCGGATTTTGGGAATTGAAGATGCCGCCGACCTGAAGTGCGTCGCGGTACTGCCCCGCGCTCACGCGCAGCGAGGTCTTCCTGTTGCCGAACAGGTCGTAGGCCATCCCGCCTCGCAGCGAAATGTCGTTCAATGCATCGACACCTTTGCTCGCGGGAATAATGGTGCCGTTGGGAACGAAGCGCGACGGGCCGAACGGCGCGTCCACGTTGTAACTCCACGCGCGATCGTAGCGGAGCGCCCCCTGCACCGAAAACCGCCCGACACTCCACTGGTCCTGAGCGTAGAGTGCCGTGCCCTTGACACGATCGTTGTTCACCTGCGGATTCACGCGCATGGTCAACTGGTTGGGCACACCGTTGTTGAAGCGGTAGGCCAGGGACGGGAAGGGAAAGAGCGTGCCACCGTCCGTAGACAGGAACTGACCCTCGTAGCCGACCTTCATGTTATGCGCGCCGGTGACGTACGACACGGCGGCGCGCCAGCGGGGCGTCGTCGTGAGATTCCGCAGCCAGCCTCCCGATCGATAGGTCAACCCCGGGATGATGCCGCCCTGTTCCGTGACCGGAATGAGATCAGCGTTTCGGTTTTGACGGCCATACTTCGTGCGGACGTGCGAATAGCCGGCCTCCGCCAGCAGTCGGCTCGTGATAGGCGACGTCCACGTTATCTGATGAAACCTCTGAAAATCGGTATCCCACGTGCCACCGGAGGCCTCCGGTGCGACGGTCGGCGAACCACCGGCCTCGCACTCCAGGCACATCTTCTGCTCGTCCCAGAAGATGTTGAACTTGTTGCGGGGGGTAGCCTGCCACGTCAGGCGCAGCGGGACGTTGGTCCAGGTGCCGTCATAGATCGCACGCCTGCTCAGGTCAGGTTGGTACGTCCACGCGTTGGGATTGCCGTCGTTCTTGTTGTAATACATCCCCGATACGTAGAGGCGCGTGATCTGGCGTTTGGTCGAGAGAAAGAACCAGAGACGATCGCGGATAATCGGCCCGCCAATCGCGCCGTTTGCTTCCCACGCCTTGATCAATTCGTTCGGGTCTCTCAGGCCGGCGTCTCGCAGTTCCTGCGTAAGATTGCTCCCCTGCATCGCGCTGTTCGCGCCGCTGAAGAACAATGAACCGGTGAAGATGTTGCCTCCCGTTCGCGGCACGACGTTCATGGTCGGCCCTCCCGTTTCCGCCTCGCCAAGCCCGCCCGACAGCGTATACGCCAGTTCCTGCGCATTGGCCACGTCGACCTGGTAGTTGGACACGCCGGCCCCGCCCCGTGCAGCACCCGCGTTCATGCCATCGACCATCACCCTGCCCTCGGTCTGGGGTCCCCCGTGAATCGCGAACGTCCGAGTCGCAGGGCTGTTGAGGCCACCGACATCTTGACTGCCGCCCGTCGTCACGCCGGGCGCCAGGCCTATCATGGTCTGGTACGTGCGCGCGCTCGGGATCGCCGTGAGTAAGTCACGATTCACGACCTGCTCGCGTCGCGCGCTCGTCACGTCGACCATCGGACTCTCGCCACTGACAGTGACCGTCTCCGCCAGCGCGCCGACCTGCATCTGAGCGTCGATGGTTGCGTTGAAGGCGCCGGACAGCTCGACGCCTTCACGCCTGAACGTCGAAAAGCCTGGCAGCGTAAACGTGACGCTGTAAGTGCCGGACCTCAGATCGACGATGCGGTACTGGCCTGTGCTGTCGGTGACGACCGACCGCACACGCTCGATCAACGCAGGACTGGCTGCCTCCACTGTGACGCCAGGGAGCACGGCTCCAGAGGTGTCTCTGGCGGTACCTGTAATGGTGGCCTGTCCCCATACCGCCGTCGGCACCATGAGCAGAACGACACAAACCGTCCAGGTCATACACACGCGACGCATGCTGTTGGTGTGATCCATACGAGCGATCTCCTTGCCACCAGGCCCGTGGCGTTATGCGTGGGCGCTATTCCCGCCGAGAGAATGAAACTGGATTCCGGCGGGAGCCTACAGGCAACCCAGGTTCACGTCAATCCGACCAACGTGCTGGCGAGGATCATCTTCGCGTGCTCTATCGCGCGAGGCGGGAAGATCCTCGTAGCGCATGCGGTTCAGCACAGGAAGCGCTATTGCCGGTTCTGGTGATGGCGCTACGGCGGAACGCGCTTAGTTGTGGTGTGAATGACTTGCGAGGTCCGCCTCGAAGAAGTCATTGACCATGGGAACAATGACTTCCAATCGCTCCATCAACGTGACGTGTGTCGTGTTTGGCAGGATCGCGAGCCTCGATTCCGAGCGTGGCCGCAGATCGCCATGAATCTCGCCGCCTTTCAAGCGGAACATTTCCGAGATGT
>DATCXH010001028.1:0-3929 GCA_036565925.1 Vicinamibacterales bacterium | reverse complement strand
CTCGACGACACAGCCGATACCTGCGCGCCGAAGCGGGACAGCGCCGCTCGTGCGAGATCGCGCGAATCCGCTTCGTCTTCAATCAACAGCACGCGAATGCCCGACAGCGCACGAGGCCCGGGGCCGGAGGCACGCAGGCCGTCTGCCGTGACAGAGGTCACCGCCATCGTCGGCAGTCGCACGGTGAACGTCGCGCCCTTTCCTTCCCCCTCGCTCTGCGCCGACACCGCCCCACCATGCAACTCGACGAGATCACGCACCAGCGCGAGACCGAGTCCAAGGCCGCCATGGCGCCGCGTGCTCGAGGCGTCACCCTGGCGGAAGCGCTCGAATACATGCGGCAGAAATGCCGGGTCAATGCCCCGACCCGTGTCTTTCACGACGAGGCAGGCCTCGGTGTCGGACAGGTCCAGTCGCACCTCGATCGACCCGCCAACATCGGTGAACTTCACGGCATTGGATAGCAGGTTGACGATGACCTGCTGCAGCCGATCCGGATCCCCGACGATCAATGGCGACTTGGGATCGACATGCGTGCGAATCGCAATCTTCCGCGCATCGGCCGACGGCATGATCACGTCCACTGCGGCGAGCACGATGCTCACGACATCGACCGTCTTCATTTCCAGGCGCAGCTTGCCGCTGACGATGCGCGCCATGTCGAGCATGTCGTCAATCATCTTGGCCTGCGCCGACGCATTCCGTTCGATCACCTGCAGCGCCCGCTGCACGAGCGAATAATCGAGTGTCTGGCGATCGAGCAGGATGCGCGCCCAGCCGAGCACCGCATTGAGCGGCGTTCGCATCTCATGCGACAGCGTCGAGAGGAATTCGTCCTTCGCGTGCAGCGCCTGCTCGGCGGTGGCGCGGGCCCGGCGCTGCGCCTCGATCTGCTTGCGCAGTGCGTGTTCCGTCGCGAGTCGATCGCTGACGTCGTCGATGACGGTGACTGTGCCGAGAATGGATCCATCAACGCTCAACGGGCCGATGTGGGCGCTCTGCGGCATCTCGGCGGCGCCGAGCTCGCTGTTGGTCGGAGGCAACGCCAGCAGAAAACGATGGAACGCATGTGAGAGTACGGTCACTGATCCTTCGATTGCGCTCTCGTAGTACTCGCGGATGCCGCGTGTTGCGGCTTCGGGATACAGCTCGAAGAGCGAGCATCCGAGCACCTCGGTCGGTAGCCGTCCGGAGTGGATCTCCATCCACTGATTCCACACCACCAGCCGGAACTGCGCATCGGTGACGAAGACCCCGCGCTGGGTCTCGTGCGAGAGCCAGTGCGCGAGCGCCGCGTCGAGTCGTCCCGCTTCGAGGGAGGACATGTTCGCGGTCATCGTCGATCGTCCCGGTCTTGCCAGCCCTCGAGGGCGCGGATCAACATCTCGATCGATCCGACACCGAGCACGATCACCAGGTAACCGGTCAAACTGCTGTTGCGCAGCCGGAAGTGCGAATGGACGATCAGGGCGTAGCGCAAACCGGTCCGATCGACCGTGATCGAGCCGACCACGCTCTCGAGCGTGTCCAGCGTCAGGTGCGGGACAGAGAAGGACACCTTGACCTTGAGGATGTTGCCGAACGTGCCAAGACACGCGTTGAGCAGGATGTTGCCGATCTCGGTGAGCACTTCCCGCGCCGAGCGATCGATTTCGAGCGGCAGCGGCGGCTCGCTGGTCAGCAGTTCCTTCAAAATGGCGGCGCTGTTGCGATCCAGGACCAGCAGCGCGTCTCCGTCCACCGGACCGGAGAAGATCTGATGAACGGTCGCGACTTCGTTGTCCAGCAACAATCGCAGCCGATCGGCCATTTCATCGATCGGGCACATCGTGATCTCGGGGACCTCGAGCTGAACTCGATGACCGGTGAGCTTCGACAATGCCGCCCCCGCCCGGCCAAACCCGATGTTGATCAGTTCGATCAGCGCGTCTTGCTGGAGCGTGGAGAGATCCACTGACTACCTCGCTCCGGTCAGCGCCGTATCAAGGGCGCTCAGAATATCCGTCCGGTCGAACGGCTTGTTGATGAAGCCCGCCGCGCCCGCTTGTCCGGCGAGGTCGTGCGACGAGGTCTGAATGTCGGCTGAGACGACGATGATGCGCGCACGTGGGTCGAGCTCGCGAATCTTGTGGAGAACGTCCAGCCCATACATCCCGCGCATGACGAGATCGAGCATGACCACATCGGGCTTGTCGAGAAAATAGCGTTCGAGCGCATCGAGGCCGTTCTCGGCTTCGACGACCTGACAGCCGACAGTCTCCAGAATCTGCCGCAGGCTCCGCCGCGTCAGCGCTGAATCGTCCACGATCAGGACCTTGGCGTTCATACCCGTTCGATGATGGCCGATGACAAGCGATCCAGCGGAACCTCCTCGTCGCTCAAACCCGCTTCGACAATGGCCCGCGGCATCCCGTACACGACGCAGGTCTCTTCGGCCTCGGTCAGCACGTCGCCGCCGCGGGCTTTGATCCAGGCGGCGCCGTCGCGGCCGTCCGAACCCATACCGCTCATGACCACGCCCAGTACGCCGTCGCCATAGACGTCGGCGGCCGACTGGAACAGGACGTCAACCGACGGACGATGCGGCGTATCGAGCGGCCGCACGTCGAGCCGGGCGATCACGCGCCGATCTGCTTCACGATGAAACTTCAAGTGACGACCCGCCTGGGCGACCAGCACGATGCCGGGGCGAAGCTCGTCACCGTCGTGCGCCTCGACGACCGTCAACTCCGACAATTCGTCGAGACGTTTGGCATACGCCTCGGTATAACCAATCGGCATATGGAGAACCACGGCAACTGGTATGGGAAAGTCCGCGGGCAATCGGGCAATCACGGACTTCAAACCTTGAGGTCCACCGGTGGACACGCCGACGACGAGAACACTATACCTGTTCCGAAAGGTCGAGGTAGTGATCGTTTCGTGTTTCGGTTGGGCTTGCGGCCGCTCGCGCATCGAGGCGCCTGCCGCAGCGGTCACCTTGGCGATCAGTTCCTCGGCAACATCGAAGACCTTTTCGGTGGCGAGGGCGGTCGGCTTCTGCACGAAGTCGATGGCGCCAGCATCGAGACCGCTGAGCACGCGTTCGCTCGACTCACCCGCCATGCTCACAATCACGATAGGTACGCGGCGCCGCGACATCTGACGCTGGATGAAGTCCACGCCGTCGGTACCCGGCATGATCAGATCGCAGGTCACCACATCGGGCTTGAGCCGTTCGACGAGATCGAGTGCTTCCTCGCTGTCGCGTGCCGTACCGACCACTTCCAGTGCCGGGCTGCGCGAGAGCATCTCCCGCACGACCTTCCGAATGTACGCCGAGTCGTCAACGACGAGCACACGCACCGGTGTCGCCGTCATGAGGCGGCCTCCATGCCTGATTGAAAGGACCCGCTCGAGGCGTCGGACGAGCCCTTCACATAGACGAACGCGCCACCGATCTCCTGCAGATCGAACGCCGTCGTCCGCCGTAGCAACGATTCCGACACACCGACACACAGGTAGGCGGGTGACGGCATGGCCTGGTCGAACAAGGTCAGCGTCCGTTGAATACTGCGATCGGAGAAGTAGATGAACACGTTACGGCAGATGATGACCGGCGCCGACGCATACCGGGCGACCTGGTCTGCGGAAACGAGATTCACGAGGTCGTAGGTGACACGCCGATGCAACTCGGGCACGACGCTCCAGTGGTTGCCGTTCGCCACGAAATACTTCTCCTTGAGCGGATGCGGCAGATTGCGAAATGACCGCTGCGTGTAGTCGCCCTTCCGGGCCCGCGCAATGGCTGACGGACTGGCATCACTGCCGATCAACTGGATCGCGGCGCGGTCGAACCAGCCGGCCTCCTCGAGCAGTATCGCCAGCGTCAACGGCTCCTCGCCGGACGCGCACGCACTGCTCCAGATTCGCAGCGGCCGGCCGCGCGA
>DATCXH010000541.1:0-5829 GCA_036565925.1 Vicinamibacterales bacterium | reverse complement strand
GCGTGATGGGCCGCTGGAGCCTGACCGCCGTAATCGTCAACGGTGTGATCGGCAGCGGAATCTTCGGACTGCCGTCGGTGATCGCGGCGCTGACCGGCGCGTGGAGTCCGCTGGCCGTGCTCATCGCCGGCGCGTGCATCTTCCTCGTGCTGCTTTGCTTTGCCGAGGTCGGCAGCCGCTTCGACCAGGCCGGCGGACCCTATCTCTACGCACGCGAGGCCTTCGGACCCATCGTGGGATTCCAGATTGGCTGGCTCCTCGTCGCGACGAGGCTCCTCGGTTGCGCCGCCGCGTTGAACATTCTGGTCGACTATTTGACGCCGGTCGTGTCAGCGGCTGGGACACCCGCCGGACGCACGCTGACGATGACCGGCGCGATGGTGCTGACAATGGTCGTCAACGTGTGGGGCGTCAAGATGGCGGCCTGGACGACCAATGTGTTCACCGTCGCGAAGCTGCTCCCGCTCGTGCTGCTCATCGTTGTCGGGTTGCCTTCTGTTCGCACCGACGTCTTCGCATCACAACCTGTTGTTCAACCAGAGTGGCGCGAGGCGGTTTTGCTGCTGGTGTTTGCCTTTGGCGGATTCGAGCAGAATGTCATCGCCGCGAGCGAGGCTCGCGATCCACGCAAGGACACCGCATTCGCGCTCATCGCTGCCGGCATCGTGGTGATGGTGATCTATTGCCTGCTCCAGGTGGTCATCGTCGGCGTTCTACCTGACGCGGGTCGCGTGACGACGCCGATCGCATCAGCGTTGGGTGTGATCCTCGGCACTGGGGGCGCCGCGATCGGGACCGCGGCGGTCGTCGTGTCCGTGTACGGATGGCTGACTGGCTTCACATTGATGCTTCCTCGCGTGCTGTATTCGATGGCAACGCATCACGAAATGCCAGCTATCCTGGGCCGCGTTCACCCGCGATTTCGCACTCCATACGTCGCCGTCATCGTGAGCACGATCGCGGCGTTGGGTATGGCGCTCTACAGCTCGTTCGCACAAGCGGCGACATTTGCCGCGATCTCGCGGTTACTCGTATTCACCTCGACATGTGCGGCACTGATCGCGCTGAAACGACGCGACGCGCCGGCGCCGGCGTTTCACCTGCCGGGCAGCACGGCGATCGCCATTGCCGGCGCGACGTTCTCGATGTGGCTGCTCGCGACGCGGAGTTCGACAGAGATCTGGATCCTGATCGCGGTGATCGCCGCGGGGATTCTGCTGCGTTCACTCGCCGTAGAGCGGAGGCGGCACTGATTCCTTCCGTTCACCAACTTCATCATCGAGATCTCGACACCGGCGCCGGCGAAACCACTCCTTCTGCAACGTGCGCAGGCTCGTGGGTGCGATGCCTCGCCAAGCTGCGCTTGCGGCGTCTTCGGCTCGCGCGCATGCATCGAACAGAGCGGCCCCGAACGTCGGACGTGTCATTTCAACAATCACGTTCGCGTGGGCGTGCGAGGCCCAGAGGCCTTTGTACGCCGCAGGGCCACCCATGAAGTCGAAGCTCCGTATCGCCGGATCTTCGAAGCAGTCTCGCAGACACAGCGCCAGCAGCACGAAGCCGGGGTGGTACTTGGCAAACGCCGGATTGAACCCTTTCTGAAAAAAGTGCAGGACGCCGTTATCGACGAAGCCAACGAGAGCAGCCTCGATACGTCCCTGAATCTTGAGCGTCCAGAGCGCCAGGCGCGAGGAACAGAACGCGTCGCGCGTCGCCTCCTGGAGAAACGCCCTGAAGCGAGGCGAGAATGCACCGGGCTCGCCCTTCGCCTGCCACCGTGCCTGGTGCAGGTCGGCGAGGGCATTCATGCCGGTCTCGAGCGCATCCGCTGAAGTCACCCGCTCGAACTGGCAACCTGGATAGGCCCTGAACAACCGACGGTCGTAGTACTCGACGTTGCGGCGCATCGACCGGCTGAGGCCGGACTTGAACGTGTTCCAATTCGTAGACGTGTCGATGTAGGGCGCACGGTCGCACACTTCGATGCGCGCGCGAGCCCCGAGCCCTGCTGACAGATGCGGCAGCATCGTGGAGTGACCGGGAACTGGAAAGAGCCTGAGGCGATCCCACGCGGCGCAACTGAGCGCGTCGATCACCGCACCCGCAACGGCTTGTTCGGCGCCGCGCCTGGCGACGACATCCAGATACTCGCTCGTCTTGCGCGGCACGCCCATTCCGAGAAACAACAACTCACTCGCGTAGGTCACACCGAATGTGCGATAGGACCGTCGGTACAACGGGGCCAGACCAACAAGCCGCTGTGAGCGGTCACGGCACGTGATCAGCTCCAGCCGGCTCTGCGGCGGGCGGAAGTATTTCCACCAAAGCTGGTTCCATCTGAAGCGCAGAAAGAACACACGCTGGTCGCTGTTCTCGACAAGCTCGTCCCATTCGTCCCCAAGCGTGCCGAACGCAGTTTCATCGGTGAGGACGGCGGTGATCAGGCCAGGTGTATCGTCGCGTTGTTCGGCGGTGGGTACCCGCGGGCTCGGGAGCACGGCCATATCCGCGGCGCTCTGCAATTTCCAAACCGCTCGTTCAGTTAGTCGGTCCGATGAGCTTAAAGGAGTTTTTGAGACCATTCCGACTGGACCCCGCTTCGAGAAGACCGCTGCCCACCACGTGCCGCGGCGTGGGCTTACGTTTTGTGGCCAATTGAGAGGCCAACCAACGGTCAACGACTACCCGACCACACGTTCGCCGTGGTCGATAACTCCGAGCCCGTATTCTGTTGGGGGGTTTTGAGGGGCCGAGGGTATCACGATCCGCCGTCGCTTATCACGAGGGCGAAGCTGGCGACTACGTCGACGACAGCGCGTCAAGATACTTGAGCGCACCGCCGGTGTTGAACAGAACCACGCGGTCGCTCGAACGAATCTCGCCGCGCGCCACGAGCGCTCGAATCGCCGCGAGCGCGGCGCCGCCTTCCGGCGCGGCGCTGATCCCTTCAGTGCTCCCGAGTTCCAGCATGCCGTCGATCATCTCGGCATCGGGAACAGCGATTGCGGTGCCGCCGCTGTCGCGCACTGCTCGCAGGATCAGGAAGTCGCCGATCGCTCTCGGGACACGAAGGCCATCTGCGACGGTGGCCGGGTTCTCCCACGGGACCGCGTGCTCAGCGCCGTGCTCGAATGCCCGCACGATGGGCGCGCAGCCGGTCGCCTGCACCGAGATCATGCGCGGCCTTCGGCCGCGGGGGACCCAGCCGATATGTTCGATCTCGTCGAACGCTTTCCACATCCCCACCATGCCGGTGCCGCCGCCCGTCGGATACACGATCCAGTCGGGCCACTGCCACTCCATCTGCTCAGCGAGTTCGTACGCCATCGTCTTCTTCCCCTCGATGCGATACGGCTCTTTGAGCGTGGAGACGTCGTACCAGCCGAGTGATGCTCCTGCTTCTGACGCAGCCCGGGCAGCGTCCGTGATGACGCCGTCGACCAGCGTTACATCAGCCCCATATAGGCGGCACTCGCGGATAAACGGCGTCTTCACATCGCGCGGCAGGAACACCTTCGCCGCAAGTCCGGCTTTTGCCGCATACGCCGCCATCGCGTTGCCGGCATTCCCGGCAGACGGCACTGACACGGTCGTCACACCGAGCCCACGTGCCCGCGTAATCGCGGCCGCCTGCCCGCGTGCCTTGAACGAGTTCGTCGGGTTGAGCGACTCGTCTTTCACGTACAGCCTGTCCAGACCGAGTTTCGCGCCCAGGCGGGTCGCGTGAATCAGCGGCGTGAACCCTTCACCGAGCGTGACTGGATCTTCACCAGGCAACAGCGGCATCAACTCGCGATACCGCCACATATCGGGCGCGCGATCCTTCAGGGTGTCATGCGACCAGCTTCGAGCTGCGTCGAGATCGTAGCGGGCCAGCAGCGGCGCCCCACACCGGCAGAGATGATGGCGCTGACGCGGATCGAGCAGGGTTGCGCCGCAGCGACGTGAGCACTCGAGATGCGTGAAGAACATATGTGGTGTCCGCATTTAGGGCGGACCGCTTGAACGATTGTAGGATCTGGGGGCCCGATGCGCGCCAGAACTCTTCTTGCTCTTGGCGTCGGCATGTTCGCCGTTGCGGTTGTGTCATCGCCGATCGATGCACAGCGCGCCGGTGCGTTCCGCGGCTCGACCGATGATCCGGCCATCAACTACGCGACGGCACTGGTCAACAATGTCGTCGAGGACGTCAATCGTCAGCTCCAGTCCGGTGCGATTCGTCTGGCGTTCGAGGGCCGCGCCGGCTACCTGCGGTCGGCGATCGAGGCGCTCAAGATTCCGGTCGATTCGCAGCTACTTGTCTTCTCGCGCGCGAGTCTGCAGGGCAAGCACATCAACGAGCAGAATCCCCGTGCGATCTTCTTCACCGACCGCGTCGCACTTGGCTGGGTGCGCGGCGGAGATCTCCTCGAGGTCGCCGCCCACGACGAACGGTCCGGCGTCGTGTTCTATACGCTCGATCAACGCGCTGACGCGCCGGATCCACCGCGCTTCAAGCGAGCCTTCATCTGTCTCGGCTGTCACATGGCGGGCGATACGTTGGGCGTACCTGGCTTTCTGATGTTCAGCACGACCCGAGCGAACCCGGCACAAGGGTTCAGCCTGCCGCGTTTCGTCGACCAGACCGATGCGCTGGAGCGCCGCTTCGGCGGCTGGTTCGTCACGGGCAGCACGGGCAAGGCGACGCACATGGGCAACGAAGCTGCAGCCCTCGATACTCGCGCCAGTCGCGAGCTCACCTCGGTGGAGGGTCTGTTCGACGCCGAAGGCTATCGCACGCTGTCGAGCGACATCGTCGCGCACCTGGTGTTCACGCATCAAATCGGGATGACCAATCTTTTGACCCGTGCCGGTTGGCAGGCGCGCGTTGCCGATCCCGCGCTGCATCCGCCGTACACCGCCTCGCCGGGCGAAGAGGAACGCATCGCGCTCATGATGAAAGGCGTGGCGAGCGAGGTCGTCGATCACTTGCTGTTCGTGGATGAAGCGCCGCTGACGGATCGCGTTCACGGGCAATCGGGCTTTGCCGAACGGTTTGCCGCTTCCGGGCCTCGCGATCGGCAGGGGCGGTCGCTCTATGAGCTGGACTTGATTCGGCGTGTCATGAAGTATCCGTGCAGCTACCTGATTTATTCGCCCGCATTCGATGCGCTGCCGCCACGCGCAAAAAATCCGATCTATGCACGCCTCTGGGAGGTGCTGTCGGGAGAAGAGCGTGATGCGCGCTACCAGAAGGCGCTTTCACGCGCGGACCGCCAGGCGATCGTTGAGATCCTTCGCGACACGAAGAAGGATCTACCGAGCTATTTTGCGGGCGTCATTCGATGAAACGCAGTCTGTTCCTGGTCCTGTTGATCTGCTCGTGCGCTGTCGCGACCTCGCGCGCGCAGACGTACGCGGTCGGCGTCGTTCGCGACGTGCCGTACCTCGACCTGACAAGGTACGCGGACGGCAGGGACGCACTCGATCTGTATGTGCCTGATGGACGCAGGAATGCTCCGGTAATCGTCTGGTACTACGGCAACCTGCTGATGGGTTCCTTCGCCTGGTGAAACGTCACATCGCTGAGTACGGCGGCGATGCCTCTCGTGTGTAGGCCAGTGGTTATTCCGCGGGCGGCTATCTGGTGGCGCTACTCGCGACAGACGCACGCTACCTCGCAGCGCACCAGTTATCGCCGCGTGATATCCGCGGCGTGATGCCGGTCAGTGCGTTCTACTGGGTGGAGCGGCGCGGCGTCGCACCTGATCGTGACATGAGCGTCTGGGGTTAGCGACGCACTGAGACTCGCTGCGTGGACTTTCACACCTTCGTCGAGCGAAAGACACG
>DATCXH010000512.1:0-4139 GCA_036565925.1 Vicinamibacterales bacterium | reverse complement strand
GGTCGTCCGGAAACCGGCTGACAACTCGAAGTTCAGCGGGCTGGTGCTCGCCGAAGCCATGCACGGAAGCGGCGCGGCGCACATGTTCGAGTTCACGTCGATCTACACGATGTCGTCGGGCCATGCGGCCGTCGAGATTCTGACGACGCCGCCCGCGCAATTCGTCGCGCTGAACGAAGCTCGCTATCGCACTCTCAAATTGAACGGCACGCAGACCAACGAGATCCTCGCGCAGGTTGGCTCGCTGGTGCGCAGCGGCACACTCGTCGGTGGGCCGGTGCGCAAAATGGTCTTGGGCGGTACATCGATGACCGCAGGGGTGCTGATCAACTACCTGCCCGCGCACATGGTGTATCGCACGCCGAGGATGGAGCGCATCTACGACGGCTTCCTGCCGATGTCGAACGGCGCCATGATCCGCGACGTCGACGTCCCTGTGATCCACGTCCCGACGATGCATGAGGTGAGTGGCAATATCACGAACAAGCAGGACAGCGACGAGGCAGGGAAGCAGTACCGACTCTACGAGTTCTCCGGCATGGGACACATCGACACGCGCGACAGCGTTCGGCTGAAGCCGAATCCCTGTGTCGATCCACTCAGCACGTTCCCGGTGCAGGCGTACATGTCGGTGGCTCTCGATCATCTGCTCAAGTGGGTGGACAAGGGCACCGTTCCGCCCCGTGCGGCGCGCATCCTCCTCGATCGCGATCAGTCCAACGATGGCTCGATGATGGCGCTCGACCAGAACGGCAATCCGCAGGGCGGCATCCGCACGGTGTATGTCGATGTGCCGACGGTGAAGTACGTCATCCGGCCTGCCGCTCTCAACCCGGTGGTCGCGAATGCGGCGCCGTATATCGCGTCTGGTGGACAGAACGCGGCCAATCTGATGTGCGGCCTCAGCACGGCGCAGTTCGCGTTTGCGCCGGCGAAGTTGAAGGAGCTTTACAAGAGCAAGCAGGCGTACGTGAAAGCCGTGGAGACGAGGCTCACGGCGCTTGAAAAGGCCGGCTGGTCGCTGCCGCTCTATCGCGAGATGATTCTGGCCGATGCGGCGAAGGTGAATTTCTAAACGGACCACGCACTAACGTCCTTGGACCAAGGACCAAGGACGGACCAAGGACCAAGGACGGACCGAGGACCAAGGACGGACCGAGGACCAAGGACGAAGGACCAAGGACTACTTAGTCGCGGCGCGCAAGCGCCGCAGTTTTTCCAGGGGCGCCTTCAGCGAGCGGCCGCGACGCTTCATGTCGGCCCAGAGATCGCCGACCTTTTCGATTCGCTCCGGCATGTTCCGCACCGTGAACGTGCCGGGGTCTACCGTGCCTCGTTCGATCTCGTCCCATGTGCATGGCGCCGACACCGGCGCGCCAGGCTTGGCGCGAACGGTGTACGGCGCAGCAAACGTCGCGCTGTAGCCGTTCCTGCCCGTGTCCACGTAAATGCGTCCGCGTCGATCGACTTTGTTGAACTCACGCGTCAGCGCGTCCGGCGCGAGCGACACGAAGAACTCGCCAACGTGATCGGCGAATCGCGCCACCTGGCCCATATCACTCGACCCATCGAGCGGCACGATGATGTGGAAGCCCTTTGAGCCGGTCGTCTTGACCCACGCTGGCAGCGACAGCTTGTCGAGGAGATCCCGCAACCCGACCGCAGCGGCGCGCACTGAATCGCGATCGTCATTCGACGGATCGAGATCGAAGACGCAGATATCGGGGTGATAGAGATCCGGAAGCCGCGACGTCCACACGTGCTGCGTAATCGTGTTCTGGTTCGTCACCCACATCAGGGATCGCGTGTCGGTGATGATTGGGTGGTGCACGACGCCGTCTTTCTTCGGCACCTCAATGCGCTCCAGCCACGCGGGAAATCCTTTCGAGACGTCCTTCTGCCAAAACCCTTTTTTGCCAATCCCCGCCGGATACCGCTCCATCGTCACCGGCCGGCCGTGCAGATGCGGAACGATGATCGAGGCGAGCGCCTCGTAGTACGCCGCGAGCTGTCCTTTCGTGATCCCATCGTCGGGAAAGAGGACCTTGTCGGGATGGGTAATCACGACCGAGTCAGACGTGCGGGCCTTCACCGCTGCTCTCGCGTGACCTCGCGTGCCTTCTTGTCGAAGCGGACGCCGATGAGCCGTGGGTGGCGCAGCTTTCCGTGAGCGGTCCATTCGATAAACGATACCTGCACGACGATCTCAGGGCGAACCCAATGTGTTCGCACTCGAGGCAAGCCCGTGCCTTTGGTGAACGGCGGTGCGGGCTGTTCGATCTTGTCGAGCCGGCTCCTCAGATCGAGCAGGAGTTTCGTATCGAAGCCGGTGCCGACCTTGCCAGCAAAGAAGAAATCGTCTCGTTCGAAGTAGCCGACGAGCAGCGCGCCCAACCCCACGCGTGCGCCTTGCGGATCGGTGAAGCCGCCGACCACCAGCTCCTGCGAGGCCTCGCATTTCATCTTCAGCCAGTGTTTGGACCGGCGATGTTCGTACGGCGATCCTCGGCGCTTGGCGATCACGCCTTCCCAGCCTTCGCGACACGCGCGTTCCCACGGCCTGTCGCCCTCGAGACGTTCGACCCGCAGTAATGGAGCTTTCAGCGGCAGTTGCTCGAGCAGCGCGTGTCGCTCCTCCAGAGGAAGCCGCGTCACATCGCGACCGTCGAGCCAGAGGATGTCGAAGACGTGATACTCGCGGCCATCCCAGGTCATCTCGCCGTCGAGAATCAGCTCGCGCGGTGGCAGCTGCGCGATCGGCGAGGCGATTGCCGGCAGTGCTTGCGGTAAACGGTTTCGCGAAAACAGCTCAACGTTGCCGTGGCGTTTGTACGCGAGCAGGCGAATGCCGTCGAACTTGCGCTCGAACAGCCAGTCCGGTCCGCTGAAGCGCTCCTCGGTCAGCGTCGCCGCCATCGGCTCCAGCCAGTCAGGCATCATCTTGAGAAGCATAGTGACACGGCACCTCTCTTGCTCCACATCGACTGGAAACCGAAGTGGACGAGGTGACAACCATGGATCAACAGACGCAGATGAGGCTCGCAGTCGTAGTCGTTGCGGCGCTGGTCGCAATCGTCGTGTGGCTGCTCATCCGGCGACGGAAGACAGCGGCTCTGCGAGCACGTTTCGGTCCGGAATACGACCGCCTTCTGCAGTCGACCAAAACACCGGCGGAGATTGAGCGCGAACTGATGGAGCGCGAGCGCCGTGTAGAGTCGTTTTCGTTGAGGCCGTTGAGCCGCGACGAAGCGGATCAATATGCACAGTCGTGGCGCACGGTTCAGGCGCGGTTCGTCGATGACCCTCGTACTGCCGTGAATGAGGCGGATCGGCTCATCGAAGATGTCATGCGCGCACGCGGTTACCCGGTCGAGGATCGGGAACACCGTTTCGAAGATCTTTCTGTCGAACATGCCGCCGTGGTGAACCACTACCGCTCGGCGCGCGAGATTGTCATCCGTCACGGACGTGGCGAGGCGAGCACCGAGGATCTGCGCAAGGCGATGGTTCATTTCCGGGCGCTCTTCGATGAGCTGGTCGGTGGTCATCGTAGCGACGTCAGGAGGGCATCATGAGCAACGACCGACACAACCCGGAGATCACACGGAAGATGGCGACGGCCGCAGCGCGTGAGCCGATCGCTCGCGACGAGCGCGATGAGCGTCGCCGCCAAGAGCACGAGCGCGAACGCGAGCAGCTCGCCGACGATCGCGATCGTCCGCATATCGATGAACGCGGACATCTCGACGCTCGCGAGATGGCGGGCCAGCGCCACGTGACCGATCACGATCGGGATCGTGACGTGGGCGACGACCGTCCGATGGCGATGTTTGCTGGCGCGGAAGCCGCGGGCTATCGCACCCAGTGGGACGCGATCCAGACTGGCTTCGTCGACGAGCCGCGCAAGGCGGTGCAGGAAGCGGATGCGCTCGTGGCGCTGGTGATGAAGCGGTTGTCGGAAGTGTTTACCAACGAGCGCTCGTCTCTGGAGCGGCAGTGGGGCGAAGGCGACGAGATCTCGACCGAGGATCTCCGCGTGGCGCTTCGCCGCTACCGTTCGTTCTTCGAGCGCTTGCTGTCACTGTGACCATCTGCCTGGGTTAGTGGTTGGTGGTTAGCAGTTGGCGGTTAGTGGCCAA
>DATCXH010000446.1:0-3589 GCA_036565925.1 Vicinamibacterales bacterium | reverse complement strand
CACCGGATGATGAACACCGGCGACACGCCCTACGAAGCGCGCATCGTGATCTCGGAGATGGTCCGGCTGGTGAAGCAGTGGGACCCGTATTTCTTCGAGAAAGTCGGTTTGTCGCCGATCGCCGAAGCGGACGTGCCGGAGGCCGCGTTCCCCGCGCCGCGCCAGGGTTCCGACTGTTTTGTGAAGGAATTCGACGCGCGTCTCAATGGCCGCTGGTCGCGCCTGAGGGATGTATCGCCCGAAGCGGAAGAGATCATCGCGGAATCAGTGCGAGCCGTCTTCGGACTGAGTGCATCGGAGCTCTTAGACGAGGAAGCGCTCGACCGCGTTATGAATCCGGCGCGGAACCGGTATCGTCTCGACGTCCTCAACGTCTCGTATCACTCGCCGTTGATGCGGGCTCTGCATCACGCGACCTACGTCTTCGAGAAGAAGCTGAGTCACACAGCCGACTCGCAGGACCAGCGCCATCGGATGGTGCCGGCGTCACGGCCGTTGATGACGTTTGCCGATACGACAAATCCCGACTACATCACGCCGCGTCTCATCGCGTCGAATCCGCGGGCCAAAGCGGTGTACGACGAAGCCATGGTCGAGGCGTGGACGGCGAAGAACGAGCTGCTCGCGCTTGGCGTCCCGCTCGAGTTCGCCCTGTACGTGTTGCCGAACGCCAAGACGCTGCGGTTCATCGAATCAGGATCGCTGCTGGCATTGCTGCACAAGTGGACAATGCGCAGCTGCTTCAACGCGCAGGAAGAGATCTATCTGGCAACGATGGACGAGATCGATCAGGTGCGATCGGCGCATCCGCGCATCGGCCGCCATATCGGACCGCCGTGCGTGATCCGCAACGGCCTGATCTCGCCGCGATGCACCGAAGGCTCGCACTTCTGCGGCGTCCCCGTCTGGCGCGATTTTCCGAATGCTGTACGACGCCTGTAAAGCATTGTTGATTGATCGATCGTTGATCGTTGATTGTTGATTGGTTGTTGATTGCTGATTGTTGATTGGCGAATGGACGCGACGTGACGCGTCGCTCGGTCCCAATCGACAATCGAAAATCTCCAATCGACAACGATTCAACAATCAATAATCATCAAATCACCAATGGTCTTTGCGGCCTGGCTCGTTCACCTCTACACAGCCAGCGGCTTTGTTCTCGCCTTTCTCGCCGCGCGCGCGTTCATCGAGTTCGATTACCGCACCGGCTTCTTCTGGCTCTGGGTACAAGTCTTCGTTGACGCGACCGACGGTCTGCTCGCGCGACGGCTGCGCGTGCGCGAGCGGATTCCGTGGTTCGATGGCGCGAAGCTCGACGACATCACCGACTACGTGGCCTATGTGTTCGTGCCGGCGCTGTTCGTGTGGCGTGGCGCGGTGGTGCCGAATGCGTGGGTGTTGCCTGTAGTTGCGGCGATGCTGCTCTCGAGCGCGTACGGATTCAACCGCACCGATGCGAAGACGTCGGATCACTTCTTCACCGGATTCCCGTCGTACTGGAATGTGGTGACCTTCTACCTGCTCGTGGCGCGTTGGCCGTCAGAGGTGAACGCCGCGATCCTCGCGGTCTTTGCGCTGCTGGTCTTCGTGCCGATTCGCTACGTGTACCCGTCGCGGACGCCGGCATGGAGTCTGGTCACGAACGTGTTCGGCGCAATCTGGGCTGGAATGCTGCTGCTCATGCTCTGGCAGTATCCGGCCGTATCGCCGCTGCTCTTCTGGGGATCGCTCGAGTACCCCGTGTACTATCTCCTGCTCTCGTTCGCGCTCCATTTCAGGATCCTTGCCACGCACCGACGCTGACGCATTGACAACTGGCGTCGGCTGGCGAGACCCTTGCTCCTTGATCGTGGGAGAGGGAACGTATGACCGAGAGCTCATCAGCCTCGACTCACCGACCGCTGGTCGAGACGCAGCACCGCCCCTTCTCGTCGCTGGTGCACGTCGATATCAACGCGCTGACACACGCGGGTCACCGCCGCGAGAACAACGAAGATCAATTTTTTGTCGCACGGGTGACTCGCGCCTTGGAGACGCTGATGACCAGCCTTTCTCCCGACGACGTGCCCGACCGTGCAGACGAACTGAACTATGTGATGGTAGTCGCCGACGGGATGGGTGGACATGCCGCCGGAGAAGTCGCGAGCCGGTTGACGATCGGCGCGCTGGTCGCCCTGGCCCTGCAGATCCCCGACTGGATCCTTCGGGTCGACGCCGCACACGCCCACGAGATTGAACGGCGCGCGCGCGAAGCCGTTCAGCAGGTCGGCTCGATGCTGGTCGAGCGCGGACGTCAGGACGCATCATTGCGTGGCATGGGATCGACGCTGACCGCCGCACGCAGCTTTGGCCGTGAGCTGCTGATTGTCCACGTCGGTGACTCCCGCGCGTACTTGCTCCGCGCCGGCCAACTGCAGCGTCTGACCAGGGATCATACCTACGCACAGATGATGGTCGACGCGGGTGTGTGCTCGCAAGACGATCCTGCAATCCTGGGTGTGCGTCACATGCTGACCAACGTGCTCGGCGGGGCCGTCGACGAGGTCGATGTCGACGTCGATCTATTGGGCATGGAAGACGGCGATCGTCTCATGCTCTGCAGCGATGGACTCACCGACAGTGTGGATGACGAGACGATCGGAGTCACGCTCCAGCGCGCCCTCTCGTCTCGCGAAGCCTCCGAGCGATTGGTGCAGCTCGCGCTCGATGGCGGCGGGAATGACAACATCACCGTGATCGTGGCGTCGTTCGAATTCCCCCCGGCAGCGTCAGTGTGATTGACAGCATCGTGCAGCGATTCACACAATCGGGCTATTGAAGCCGATTCCGATTCACGCGTTCAATCCTGGTCCCTATACCGGCGACGGCAATTGGACGTGGCTGATTCGCGGTCGCATGACGACGCTCATCGACGCCGGCACCGGAGAGTCGAGACATCTCGAAGCAGTGGCGCAGGCGCTCGAGGGCGCAGCGCTGTCGCAGGTCATCGTGACGCACGGCCACACCGACCATGCGTCGGGCGCGACTGCGCTCGCGGCGAGATTTCCTGGCGTTCGCTTTCTGAAGATGCCGTGGCCCGAACGCGACGTGCGATGGCCGGTGACGTGGGAGCCGCTTGGTGACAACAGTGTCGTGCCTGCCGGCGACGACACGCTCACAGCGATCCACACACCCGGCCACGCACCGGATCATCTGTGCCTCTGGCATGCCGAGTCGCTGACGATGTTCTGCGGCGACCTGGCGCAGAAGGGTTCGACGATCTACATCCCACCGAACTTGCAGGGCGACCTGCGGGCATATCTGGCGTCGCTCGAGCGCGTGCTCGCGCTTCGGCCCGGGCAGTTGTTGCCCGCACACGGTCCGGTGGTCGAGGATCCCGATCGCCTGCTGCGCGGCTACATCGAGCACCGGCGTGAACGCGAGCAACAGATTCTCGCGTTGCTGCGAAGCGGTGAAAGCTCTCCGGACGCGATGGTCGGTCGGATGTATCGCGGCCTCAAAGAGACGCTGGTACCGATGGCGCGTGAGAGCGTGCTGGCACATCTGCTGAAGCTGGAACACGAAGGCCGCGCGCGACGCTCTGGGGAAG
>DATCXH010000383.1:0-5876 GCA_036565925.1 Vicinamibacterales bacterium | reverse complement strand
TGACGCCTTGGTCTGGGGTGACGCCTTGGTCTGGGGTGACGCCTTGGTCTGGGGTGACGCCTTGGTCTGGGGTGATGCCTTGGTCTGGGGTGATGCCTTGGTCTGGGGTGATGCCTTGGTCTGGGGTGATGCCCTGGTCTGGGGTGACGCCCTGGTCTGGGGTGACGCCCTGGTCTGGGGTGACGCCCTGGTCTGGGGCGACGCCTTGGTTTGGGGTGATGGCCTGGTCTGGGGTGACGGCCTGGTCTGGGGCGACGCTTCGGTCTGGGGCGATTAGGCCCCCTTCAGAGAGGAGAAAAGATATGCGACCGCTAATCATCTGGGGTGAGTGAGCCGATAAACCCGCTTGCCGGTAACAGCAGACGTCCGGCAAGCCGATGAAAAAGCGCGCAACTAGCCTTTCGTTTAGAGCCCGTCTATACATCGCGATCGTTGTCGCGATAGGCGCGTATGTAGTCGCGTCGTCCGCCGTCGACTTGGTCGTTCATCCCTCTGGCAATCAGTGGATGTACCTGGCTGGTTTGACGTTCCTGACGGGCTCTTTCAGCATCAAGCTTCCCTCAATCAGCGCTCGCATCTCGGTCTCCGAAACATTCGTTTTCGCGGCAGTCCTTCTCTTTGGGCCATCAGCTTCAACCGTCATCGTAGCCTTCGATACTTTCATTTTGACGAGTTGGTCGCACGGTGGTGACCGACCGCGCGTCCGAGCAATGTTCAACGTGTCGGCCGGGTCAACCGCAATTTGGGTGGCGGCACACGTCTTCCGTTTCTTTCTACCTGACACACCGGCACCGCCCCAACTCGACCAACTGCTCATTCCAGTTTCACTGATGGCAGGCACATACTTCGCTATCAACAGTTCGCTGATCGCGATTGCCGTTGCCAGTGAACGAGGACAGTCGCCGATCGATATCTGGAAGAATAACTTTGTCTGGATCGGGCTCAACTATGTTGGAGGTGCGTGCGTTGCGATGCTACTCGTCACATATCGCCAGCGCATCGACTTCACCGCTCTCAGTGTCATCGTTCCTCTTCTCGTAATCACATATCTCACCTTCCGTACATCGTTAGGACGCCTCGCAGATGCGAACCGCCATGTCACTCAGGTAAACGAGCTGTATCTGTCAACCATTGAAACGCTTGCGATGGCGGTTGATGCTAAGGACCAGATCACTCACGGTCACATTCGAAGGGTTCAGGTATACGCGGTCGAACTAGCCAAGAGACTTGGTGTGAACAACGATCGACAACTTAAAGCGATCGAGGCGGCGGCACTGCTACACGACATGGGGAAGCTTGCTATCCCCGAACACATCCTGAACAAGCCGGGAAAATTGACGACGGCCGAGTTCGAAACGATGAAACGACACGCGGCGATTGGCGCGGACCTGCTGTCGTCTATTCGGTTCCCATATCCAGTCGTACCAATCGTCAGACATCATCACGAGAACTGGAACGGCAAAGGATATCCAACGGGAATATCGGGCACAGACATTCCGCTTGGCGCTCGAATTCTAGCTGTCGTGGACTGCTTTGATGCGCTGAACTCCGATCGTCCGTATCGCCCGCGGCTCGATCCCGACGAAGCCTTCGCGATTCTTAAGGATAGACGGGGGACAATGTACGATCCGTTAGTCGTCGATACGTTCATCGCCACATATCCGGAGATCGCGGAGATCGCCCACGCAGCTGGCCAGCAAGCTCGATCACTACTCGATCCAAGTGAGGCTACTGCCTCATCTCCCGCAATGGGTCCACTTGCGGAAATCCGAGCTTCAGCGGCCGACAACACGGCTCTCAATTTGGCACGACAAGGTGTGTTGGAGGCAAACAGCACCATTGACGCAATGAATACGCTCTCTCAATGCGTTCGGCAGCTGACACCCTCAACGGTCTGCACTTACTTCCAGTACATGCCCGCAGCCGATGAACTCGTTTGCGTCTATGCCAGCGGTGAGGACAACCGGGCGCTCGTCGGCTTAACTATCAAGCCAGGCGAGAGAGTCACCGGCTGGGTCGCGGCGAATCGCAAAGCCATAAGCAACTCCGATGCGACGCTGGATCTCGGCGAGAGTTCCACATTACTTAAACCTCAGCCCCGTAGCACTATAAGCGCACCTGTGATTCTTGGATCGGATGGCGATTTACACGGTGTCCTAACCGGTTACTCATCAAGAATTGATCCCTTCAATCATCGACACGTATATGCTTTCGAGCGACTCGCTGAAGCGCTGTCTCAGCACTTCGCGAAAGGGCGACCGTTTGGTGGCCGCTTGGTCACCTTCGCCCAGCGGCACGGTTAATCCTTTACCGATCTCTAGCTGCTTTTAGCAGCATCGGAGAATCACCATGAGCTCAGGGGCCTCATTGGTTGACTCGTTGTTTCGTCTCGGCAAGTTCAAAGAGATCGCCGCACTCCTCGACAAACGTCCTGACACGTCTTTCGCGGGCGAGCAACTGCTAATGATCGCGGAGGCGATGGTCCGTACCGGTCAGGTTAGCCGGGCAAAACGGATAGCTGTTGATCTCCTTCAGCGACTGTCATCAGGTCCGCTTCACGCGCGCTGCGAATTAATCCTTGGACTCGTTGCGAGGGAATCTGGCCTCATCGAGGAAGGACTCGTCCGCCTAAAGACCTCAGCTCGTCTCGCCAAAGAAGCCGGCGACCTTCGCTGCGAAGCAACGTCGCTGCTCATGATGTTCAGGTTGATATCTGAGAATCCGCCAGTTCCTGGCGTCGAATCGATTCTCGCAAACGTGAGAACCCTTACGACACGCGCCGGTGACCCCCACCTCACGGCACTCCTTCATGAATCGGTCGCTAAACACGAAGCGCAAGTAGGCAGCCTTGATGAAGCGCGTCGTCATCTCAGAATCGCGAGCCAATTGCTGACCTCATATCCGAACGCATGGCTGGAGCAACTGTGTGCACTGAACGCCTTCTGCATCGATTACTTGAATTCAGATCTGAAGGCAGCCGAGCAACACCTGAAACGGGCCAGCAAACTCGCCGACGTGACGGGTTGCTTAGAGCAGATTGTGGCGAACAATACCGGACACCTTCAAATTCAACTCGGCAAGTTCTTGGATGCCGAGACGACGCTCAATAAGCTCGCAGCAAAAAGCGTAGGAGAAGTTCTGTACGGCACGATGGAGGGGTTGGGACAGCTATACTTAGCAGCTGGCCGACTGGACGAATGTGAGCGCGCGCTAGACGCGTTGACACAGATCGAGCAGATCCCTGGTTTCACCCAATCATGGCCATTTCGGTCAAGTCTTATCACGAGATTGCGGCTTCTCATCGTTCAGTCGAAGTGGGACGAAGCCACAGCAGTTGCCGACGTAGCAATCCGAGATGCTGGAGCAATGCACGACAAGCATTTTCTCGGAGTGGCTCTATTCCTAAAGGCACTCGCTCATCACAGAAACGGTTCGCCACGATCAGCGGCAACGAGTGTTTTAAACGCTCTACATATCGACGCGCTGACGAATCGAGAGTATCAGGGTGTGTTCACGGAAGTCTGCTCAAACTTGATTCGGGAACAGAGCGAGTATTTGTCATCTCGTCTACTGGACCGCTTCGCACGTATCTACATTGCACGAGGTGCGTCCCTTCCCGAGCGCAAAACGGCGACTGGGGCCGGCACCATCCAAGAGGGCGGGCTTTCCACTTTCAAGGTCACTCCTGAGACGTGCGCGTTTCGCGCAGTGAACTCATTGGCATCCGTCTTCGACCTGGCCTACAACCCGAGACTCGTTGGCGAGGAACTCAAACAACTGATCGAAGATGTGCGCTGCTCGCCTACTGTGCAGCTGCAATCAAACAGTTCCGCTGGAGAATTAGCCACAGATTCGCAGCCGAGCGGCGTCCTCGCACTCGGAAATCATCGTGGAAACAAATTGCACTTGCACTGCGAGCCACCGGACGACCCGTTCAAAGCGATACTCCTCGGCGACATCCTGCGCATCGGTCGCGCCGCGCTCGAGCTCGAGCGCGCTCGCGAAGCCGAGCGCAGCCGCGCGGCGTTGTGGCCCGCCGACCCCGTCGAAGACCAGGGCGATGCGATCTTCATCGCCGAGGAAATGCAATCCCTCCTCTCCACCGTGCGCCGCATCGCAACCACGACCGTACCGGTGCTCATCACCGGCGAAACCGGCACCGGCAAGGAAGTCCTCGCGCGCACCATTCACGCCTGCTCGAACCGCGCCGCCACGACATTCCTGCCCTTCAACTGCGCCTCGACGCCCAAGGACATGCTCGACTCGCAGCTGTTCGGACATCGCCGCGGGGCCTTCACCGGCGCCGTCGAGCACTTCCAGGGCGTCATCCGCGCCGCCTCCGGCGGCACCCTGTTCCTCGACGAGATTGGCGACACCGGTCTCGACGTACAGCCGAAGCTGCTGCGCTTCCTCGAGGCCGGCGAGGTCCATCCGATCGGCGAAACGCAACCCGCGCGTGTTGACGTCCGCGTCATCGCCGCCACCAACGCCGACCTCGACACCCTGGTCCGCGATGGGCGGTTCCGCGAGGATCTGTTCTATCGCCTCAGCATCGTGCGGCTGCACTTGCCGCCGCTCCGCGAGCGCCGCGTCGAGATCCCGTCAATGGCCAACCACTATCTGCGCAAGCACGCGGTCGAATACCGCAAGGGCGACCTGCGCCTGTCCGAGGACACGATGGAGTACTTGATGCTCTACAAGTGGCCCGGCAACGTCCGCCAGCTCGCCAACGAGATGCGCCGTCTGGCTGCGCTCGCCGACACAAGTGCGGTGCTCATGCCCGAGCACCTGACGCCGGAGATCACCGCCTCACGCCGGACAGTGCCTGCGTCGGAACGCACGCTCGACCCGACCGAGGTCGTGGTCCGCCTCGATCAGCCGATGGCCGCCGCCGTGCACCATCTCGAGCAAGTGATGGTGCAATACGCGATGAAGAAATGCGACGGCCGTGTCGAGGACACAGCGAAGATGCTCGGTCTGTCGCGCAAGGGCCTGTATCTGAAGCGGCAGCGCTTCGGGATCGAGCCGCCGGAACCGGCCGTCAGCATCAGCGCGTGATCGCACGGCGCCCGACACTTTTTTTTCGCCGCGTCTATTTTTCGGCCGCCTGGTGTCCCCTTACTCAATGGGGGGGCACCCGTGCACACTGCGCGACGCCCACCGGGCGCTGCAGCAAACCATGGCCGATGCTCGCAAACCCAATCCGACACGACGCGTCCGGCAAATCGCCGGTCCACTGGAGGGCTATCGTCTCGGCGCCTCCGACATTCCGGTGCGCATCTTCGACCTCACTAACGACCGCTGCGTCGTCGAAATGAGCGTCGAGTCGCCGAGCGGCACAGACATCCGTCTGCAGATTGACTTGCCAGGCGAGGGCTGGACGGTCATCCGCGGCGACACTATCCACATCGCGGGTCACGACACGTTGGCCGTGACGTTCAGCGAGCTGGACGAGACCACCCGCAACCGCATCGGGCGAGCAATCGATCGCCAGCTCGATCGGCCGACGGAGCACGACGCAACAGTCATCGATCGGGAGACCAACGATGACTGACGCGTTCATGCCTCCGCGCCGGCCGCGTCCCCAATTGGGCGGATCCGATCGTCAGGCCTCTCGACGCAGCACGTTCCGCGTCGCCGGTCCATTCGAGGCCCGTCGGGTCGGTCCCCTGCCGACGCCGCTACGGGTCCACGACCTCAGTACCGGCGGCTGCCTGGTCGAGTGTTACTACGACGTCGCCAGCGGGCGACGCATCACCCTGCAGATCGACCTGCCCGGTGAAGGATGGATTACGGTCGAGGCCGAAACGCTCTACCCGCGCGAGAACTTCGGGTTTGCCGTGCGCTTTCTGGAGCTGAGCGACGGCAATCACGGC
>DATCXH010000500.1:0-9017 GCA_036565925.1 Vicinamibacterales bacterium | reverse complement strand
TGTTCGGCGGCCTTATCGAGGGCGGCTTCCTGCCGGCTGCCGTCAAAGGGTTCTTCGACAACGGTGGCCGGCGTGTGTACGTCGCGCGCGCGAGCGACGCACGGACTGGGTTGGCGGCGCTCGAAGCCATCGACGAGATCGCGATCCTGCTCGCTCCTGACGAAGTCACCGACAGCTCTGGAACGATCACCGATGCCGTCATCGATCACTGTGAGCGTTTGCGGGATCGGTTCGCCATCGTGAGCGCGCCGCGCAATCGCGACCGCATCCAGGATCTGCGTCCGCCTCGCGATTCAGCGTTCGCCGCCTTCTACTGTCCATGGGTCCGCGTCCTCGACCCGGTCCGTCAGCGGACCGTGTTGGTCCCCCCGGGCGGACACGTGGCTGGCATCTACGCGCGAACCGACCTCGAGCGCGGTGTTCAGAAGGCGCCAGCCAACGAAGACGTGCGCGGGCTCACCGCCGGCACTCCCGGAACCGACGACGCGCCGCTCCAGTTCACGGTGACGAAGGCCGAACAGGACATCCTGAATCCGCGCGGCGTCAACGTGATCAGAGATTTCAGAGATGCCGAACGCGGCATACGCCTCTGGGGCGCCCGCACGATGTCGTCAGACTCCGACTGGAAGTATGTCAACGTGCGGCGGCTCTTCATCTTCGTCGAGCAGTCGCTTCACAAGGGCATGCAGTGGGTCGTCTTCGACCCCAACACCGAGCGCACATGGGCCAACGTTCGCCGCGTCGTCACGGACTTTCTCTTTCGGCTCTGGCGTGACGGCGCCCTACTCGGCACGACTCCGGACGAGGCGTTCTTCGTGAAGTGCGATCGAACGACGATGACTCAGGACGACATCGATAACGGGCGTCTGATTTGCCTGATTGGGATCGCTCCAGCGAGGCCCGCGGAATTTGTCATCTTCCGCATCTCTCAGAAAACGGCGGACACCGGCGCACACGTATGATTCTCAGCTATGACACGGCAGGTTCCGATCGTCGCTATCCTCGTCGCGCTTACCGCGCCGTTCACTGTCGCGCAGCAGCCTGAGTCGTCTGTTCCAATCGAGATCGTCGTACCCACGACGCCGATCCCCGTTCGCGGCGCGAGCGCGACGCATCTCGTCTACGAGCTGCACCTCACCAACTTTCGGAATACGCCGCTCGAATTGACGCATATCGAGGTAATGCCAGGCGACGACACCAGCCGCGTCCTCGCCAGCTACTCGGGACAGGAGATCACCAGCCGGTTGCTCCGACCCGGCACTGCGCCCAACGTGCCTGACAAGCAGGTCATCGCCGGCGGCATGCGAGCGATCCTGATGTTGGAGCTCACGATCGAAGGGAACCGCCCCGTTCCATCGCAGTTGCGACATCGACTCACGTTCTCGGCGCAGACATCCGGCGCAGCGCCTACGGAGCAGACGATGGAACTGCCTCTGGTGACCGTTGGATCACCCCAGCCACTCGTCATTGCTCCACCGCTGCGTGGCGGCGACTGGCTCGCGGCAAACGGACCATCGAATACCTCTGTACACAGGCGCGCTCTGCTGGTCGTCAATGGCACGCCGCACATCGCGCAGCGTTTCGCGATTGACTGGATCAAGATCGGGCCAGGTGGACGCATTGCGCACGACGACCGCTCGCGCAACGAGAACTGGTTCGGATACGGCGAAGAGGTACTGGCCGTCGCCGATGGCACTGTCGTCGCCACGAAGGATGGCATCCCTGAAAACGTGCCGATGAGCGACACACGCGCCGTGCCGATCACGCTCGACACGATTGTCGGGAATGTCGTCGTCGTGGACATCGGCAACGGGCGTTACGCCACGTTCGCACATCTCATTCCGAAATCACTTCGTGTGTCGGTTGGTGCGAAGGTCCGGCGCGGGCAGGTCCTGGGACGGTTGGGCAACTCGGGCAACTCCGATGCGCCACATCTTCACTTTCACATCACAGATGGACCTTCAGCGATGGGGTCGGAAGGCGTCCCCTACATATTCGAGTCCGTGCAGGATCGCGGCACCGTACCCTCGCTCGACACGCTCGTTGCCGACGAGCCCTGGATCCCGCAGGGCGGCACGGTGGTCAGGACGCGCGAGATCCCGATGGAGAACGCGGTCATTCGGTTTAAGTGATCTTCAACAGCTTCATCGCGTTGCCGCCGAGGATCGCTTCCTTGTCGGCGTTGCTCAGGAACTTCGCGTTGAGCACGAAGTCGATGCCGACGGGCCAGTCGAAGGGATAGTCGGTGCCGTAGACGATCTGGCTCACGCCGGCTTCGGCGACGAGATGCCGCAGTCCTTCCTCGTGGAAGATCATCGTGTCGACGAGCAGTTCGCGGCGGAAGTACTCGCTCGGCTTCTTCTTCAACGCACGGCAGTCATCGCCCTGGCCACCGGCACGGCCACACAGCGCGTCCGATCGTCCGGTGTACGACGCCAGATACCCGCCGGCGTGCGCCGCGCAGATCTTCAGCCCTGGGAATCGATCGAGCGTGCCCTCGAAGATCAGATGCGACAGAAACACCGTCGTCTCGAGCGGATTGCCGATCGTGTTGCCGAGTAGTCCTTTCCCCTGCAGCCTCGGATTCTGCGTCGTCCCTGGCGCCGGCTGCGGGTGCATGAAGAGCACGACGCCGAGTTCCTGCGCTTTCGCCCAGAACGGATCGAACTTGCGATCGGACAGCTCGACGCCCTCGACACTGCCGCCAATCGCGGCACCGCGAAGGCCAAGCTTCTTGACCGCTTGCTCCAGTTGCTCGGCGGCCAACTCCGGAAACTGCAGCGCGAGTGTCGCCATGCCGACGAAGCGGTCGGGATTCTTCGCGCAATACTGCGAGATGCGTTCGTTCTGCAGTGCGACCAGATCACGAGCCAACGTTTTGTCGGCGTTGTAACCCCACGCGTTGACGTTGATGGCCTGGTAGTCGATGCCCTGCGCGTCCATGTCGACCAGACGCTGCGGATTGCCGAGTGCGATGACACCCTGCCCCAAGACGCCTTTCGCGGTCTGCGCGAGCGGTGTGTCCTTCACGAGGTCCATCACTTCAGGGACGAAGCAGTGCGCGTGGAGATCGACGGTCTTCACACGCTTGCCGGCGATTGTCACCTCGCGACGCTTGCCTGGCTTTGCGCCGACCTGTAGCCGCGCGGCCGCGCGTGCGTCGAGCAGGCTTGAACCGCCGGCCAGCACGCCCACCGCCGCACCCGTCGCCGTCGTGATGAACTCTCGTCGCTTGAGCATGAGACCTCCGCGCGAATTATAGGAGCGCGCGCGGGCCGCGCGCGGCGGAATCAGAGTCCGATGTGAATGCCGGCGCCGATGTACGAAATGTCATCCTGAAAGAACTGTCCATACGGGGACGGCCCCTGATACATCTCGAACAGAAGCATGATCAGCCGCCCCGGATGTCCTTCGGGACCCGGCCTTCCCAGTTCCAACCCGGCCCGCCCGCTGATCGCGGGTGACCAGTCGTGCAACTCGGTGGTCTTCACGTCCACGCCAGCCAGCAGCTGCACCTTTCGCGCTCGGCCCGACCGCAGTTCGATGCCGGTATGAAACAGCGAATCCGGCAGCGTGTCAGGCTCGCGCCGGAAGATCCGCTCCGCGCCCACATAGAGCCGCAACGCACTGAGCTCCTGCGACACGAGGAATTCGATCGACTCGAACGAGAGATTCTCGCGAACGATATCCTCGCTGCGGAGCAGGTATTCGTCGCCGAGATGGGAGCTCTGGTGATACAGCTTGGCGCGGAAGCTGAAGCCGTATCGTCGAAACGTCAGCGGAAATCCCAGGATGTAGTCGGCGTTGATGAGATCGTTCGACGGCGCTCCGAGATCGAACTGCGCGAAGATGCTGCCCATCACATCGAGCTGTATGCCTTCGCCGGGATCTGGGCCGCCAATCCGAAACAGGCCGAACGTATCGCCCACGCCCACAGAGGCAATCGACGTCCCTTCACCAGTCGGATCGTCCAGCGAGCGGAATGTGCCGTGTAGATAACTGACGAACGATCGAGGTTCTTTCGGATCGGCGATCAGCGGACAAAAGATCTGATCTTGCGGAAAGCCCACCGTGCCGGTCGCCTCCGACTGGTGAACACCGGTGCCACATCGCGGCGCATCGACCGTCTGCGCACCCGCGGGAACGGCAACGGACACCAGCAACACGACGAGCGCGACGACAAGGGGATACCCGAGCCGATCCGCCATGGTGCGATACCCTCAGGGGAGAGGCTGCGTATTCTACCGCGCAAAAGAAGCAGCCTATAATCCTCCGGATCTTGACGCTCACCCCAGGAATGCGACTCGGCGCGTACGAGATCGAGGCGGCCATCGGCGCCGGTGGAATGGGCGAGGTCTATCGCGCGCGCGACACCAAGCTCAATCGCGTGGTGGCGATGAAGATCCTGCCCGAGACGTTCGCTACCGATCCCGACCGACTCACACGCTTCACCCGCGAAGCGCAGACACTGGCCTCGCTCAACCATCCAAACATCGCACAGATTCATGGACTCGAGGACAGTTCGTCGCTGCGTGCGCTGGTCATGGAGTTCGTCGATGGCGCCGATCTGTCGCAACGAATCGCGCAGGGACCGATACCGATCGATGACACGGTCGCCATCGCCAGGCAGATCGCCGATGCCATTGAAGCCGCGCACGAGCAGGGCATCGTCCATCGCGACCTGAAGCCGTCGAACGTGAAGGTTCGCGACGATGGCACGGTGAAGGTGTTGGATTTCGGCCTGGCGAAGGCGCTCGAAGCAACGGGAGCGGCGCGCCATTCCGGATCGTTGTCACTTTCACCAACCGTCGCGAGTCCCGCGATGACCGGTGTCGGCATGATCATGGGCACCGCCGCGTACATGTCGCCCGAGCAGGCCAAGGGTAAGGGCGTGGACAAACGCGCCGACATCTGGTCGTTCGGTGTCGTGCTCTACGAGATGCTCACCGGGCGCGTGCTCTTCGAGGGCGAGACCGCGTCTGAAGTCATGGCCGCGGTGATCATGCGCGATCCCGATCTGAGCGTGCTCCCAGCGGACGTGCCACCCTCCCTCCGCTACGTGATCGGCCGGTGCCTCGTCAGGGATCCGAGACTGCGTCTTAGGGATATCGGCGAAGCACGTCTGGCGCTGGCCGGCGCAGACGCGATGCCGACAACGAGGACCGCACTCGAAGCGTCGAGACCTTCGGTGAACCGCGGGCTTGCGGCATTGACTGCTGGACTTGCGATCGCGCTGATCGTCACCGGTGTCGTGCTCTGGCGCTCCGCCACAGCGAGGCCTGCGGAGGCCATTGTCCGATTCGACGTGCAGACACCGGCGAAGACATCGCTTTCGCTCGTGGCACGGCCCACGGTCGCACTGTCGCCTGATGGTTTGCTCCTGGCCTTCGTCGCCTCAACTCAGGGCGAGTCGCGTTTATATCTGCGGTCACTCGGCGACGTCACGCCGCGCGCGGTACCAGGCACCTAGGGTGCGTCGAACCCGGTCTTCTCACCCGACGGGAAAGAAATCGCCTTCTTTACGAGCGGACGACTCAAGAAAACGACGCTCGACGGCGCCGTCTCGACGATCAGCGAGGCCGGCAGCGATGGCGACCCGCGCGGTATCGCGTGGCTGCCTGACGGCACGGTGGTATTTGCATCGATTGCCGCGGGTCCGCTCACGCAAGTGCCATCAACGGGTGGCCCCGCGCGGGCGATCACCACGCTCGACGAGAAGAAAGGTGAGCGCACGCATCGCTGGCCCGCGGCGCTGCCGGGCGGAAAGCTCCTGTTTACCGTCGGTACGCTCGGCAGCCCGGATAACTACGACCGGGCGACGATCGAGGCACTTGATCTGTCGACCGGCAGGCGCCAGGTCGTGCTCGAGAGTGCGAGCTCGGCGCGTTATGCTGCGAGCGGACATCTGCTGTTCATCCGGGAATCGGTCCTCTATGCCGTTCCGTTCGACGTGGACAGCTTGACCACTCGGGGCACGCCGGTGCAGGTCCTGCGCGGTGTCAACGGCGACACCACGACTGGGGCCTCACACCTGACCGTCGCCGACAACGGCACCATCGCGTACGCATCGGGCACTGCGCTTGCGGCAGCCAATCGTCTCGTGTGGGTTGATCGCCAAGGCAAGACCCAGCCCATCGGACTCCCCCAAGGCCTGTACTTCGATCCGCGCATCTCCCCTGACGGTACGCGCGTCGCGGTGACGTGGCAGACCTTGACGGCTGGCAACGGCGACATCTGGGTCAGCGATCTCACGCGCAACACGTTCACGCGTCTGTCGTTCAGCGAAGGTGCGCTGTCGCCGATCTGGTCGGCTGACGGCAAGAAGATCTACTACTCCGCGATCGCTCCGACTGGACGACAGACGACCATCATGCGCAGGCCCGCCGATGGCAGCCGTGAGGCCGAGCGCGTGGCCGTCCTCGATTCACGCGCTTATCTCCAAGCGGTCACGCCCGACGAAAAAACCTTGCTGCTCGATGTTCAAGTCGTCGGGCCAAGCGGTGGAAAGGGCGAGATTATGACGCTCGCCCTTGGCGAGAACGCCAAACCGCAGCCGCTGGTGACATCGGTCTTCGACGAGTACGGCGGCACCTGGTCCCCTGATCGGCGGTGGCTGGCCTATCAGTCTGACGAGAGCGGACGCGCGGAAGTCTACGTACGCGACATCTCGAGTGGCGGTGGTCGCTGGCAAATCTCGACGACCGGCGGCGAAGAGCCGCACTGGTCGTCAGACGGCCGGGCGCTCTACTACCGGAACGAATCGCAGCTGATGGCGGTGGCAGTGGACACGCGAACGACGTTCGCGCCAAAGCCACCGCAGGTGTTGTTCGAGGGCATCTACAACTTGCGCTCCGACACCGGCATCAGCTATGCGGTCGGACCCACGGGAGACCGGTTTCTCATGGTCCGTCTCACCGAGGAAAACGCCACGTCAACACTGACGGTGGTGACCAACTGGTTTGCCGAGCTGAGGAGGCTTACGTCGTCAACACCGCGATGATCGCCTGAGGGTTGTCCGCGGCAATGACCAGACGGTTCCGCGTGGCGAGATAGCTGTAGCGGACGTTGATGTGCGCATCGGCAATACGTTGAAACACACGCGCAGCGGCGCCCGGTTCGTCGCTCACCGGCACCAGCGCCACCTGCTGCTCCTGGACCACGCGGAATCCGGCGTCGTTGAGGCACTTGCGTGCGGCGGGTAGATCTTCGGTGAGCACGTGCACGACGCCGTTGATTTCGATGTAGCCGTCGATGTTGATACCAGCGGCGCTGACGCAACTGATCGCCCGGGCAAGCATGCCGGGCCGATCGTCAGCGAGTGTGACCGCGAGATCGGCGTCAAGATGCGGCGTCATAACCTTCACTTTCAAAGGCCGCTCTAGCGGCCCTACTTCTTGAGTTCCTGTTGCCGCAGCTTCTCCAGTTCCTCGAGCTCGAGATTGTTCGTGCAATAGAACTCGTAGATCTCGCCGTTGCCGAGCGTCCAGCGGCGCGGCGCCGACTTCCACGGCTTGAGCAGCACCTTCGGATCGTCCACTGTGATCTCGACGATCAAGTAGTTCATCGACGGTCGCGTGTATCGCTCGGTCACCTTCAGCTCGTCGCTGTGATACCAGCCGTTCGGCATGATGTACGTGCGCTCGTCGAAGCCGATCGATTCGACGACGAGCGTGTCGCCTTCCCAATGCGTCGTGCTGTTGCCGTGGAAGAACGGTTCGGGATTCTTCGGCAGCGGCCGGCCATCTGTATGAATCAGTCGCCAGTTGTTCAACACTTCGTACAGCTGCGCGAGCAGGCCGGGCTTGTGGACGATGAACGTGGTGTATGGGTTCTGCAACCAGATCGCCGGGACACCGCGCGGCATGCAGTTGACCGACGACTTCGACAGCTCGAGCTCGGTCGCCGTCATCGACTTGATCTTCGCCAGCGCTTCGGGTCGGAATTGCGGCGGCTCTTCGGGCGTGGCTTTGCGATCAAACTGCGGGATCGCTGCCGGGTCCACGCCGTAGCGGCCTGAGACGCCCTGCCCTGCCCCGTTGGGAAACCACTGACCGGTGAAGTCCGGATGCCCGTCGGCAAGGCGCGGCGTTGGACCGCCCGGGGGCATCGGCTTGATCGTGTACGTGCCCTGCGCCAAGCCCTGGGCGTTGCCCTGGGCCGTGCCCTGCGCCAAGCCCTGGGCGTTGCCCTGGGCCGTGCCCTGGGCCGAGCCCTGGGCAGTGCCTTGGGCCGTGCCCTGCGCAAAGCCCTGCGCCGTGCAGAGGGCGAGCGGCGCGGCGATGAGCAGCGCAGAAACCGCGACGCGGGTGTGCAGGGTTTTCATCGCGTCAGTCCTGGATTTGACCAACCTGCCGCATCACGCCATCCGAGAACTTCAGCGTGCCGGCGGCCGCGGCGTTCGGCTTGCCGGTCTTCGACAGGCAGCCTCTGATCCACACGTCTTTGTCGATGTTGTCGAGAAACACCTGCCGGTCGGTGCCGTTCCGACGCAAGGTCACGGGCGAGTACGCCTGGAACGACCACTGCTCGACCTTCCCGTTCTCTTTCACATCAACGAAGAAATACGGGTGCGGATTCTGCCAATCCAACTTGCGGAGGATCCCGGTGAAGTCACGACACTTGGTCGCGTCCCATTCCGCCGCGAACGAGTGATGGGCGTACGCGGGCGACGCCATGGTGAGGGCGCAGCACGCGAGTGCCGCCACGCCATGCAGAGTGAGAATCTTCATAGCAGCCTCCGTCGTGCCAACTCGCGCCAGCAGTGTATACTCGCACGGCCGCGAACGGTTATTCCTCTCGACGCCTGTGACCCTCTCCCACATTCTGTGCCCGGTGGACCTGTCTGAAGCATCGCAGCATGCGCTCGAGCAGGCGACGGCGCTCGCAGGCTGGTATCACGCGACGCTGACGGTACTCTACGTTCATCCGCCCGGACCAGCGATCGCGCTCGAGCCATTTGGCGTCAACGCGCCCCCGTCAGAGGAACGCGCCGAGATCGAACGGATGCGAGAAGCCAC